>JBDTVD010000058.1:0-14220 GCA_040007375.1 Bacteroidota bacterium
TTTAATATGATACAGGCTTTTAAAGCATGCTGGATCACTTCTACTGTGGAAGATAAACTGGATGAGTTTGTAAAGTTCCGTCAGCACCAGATTGCCAGTGATAAAGATAATAATCTCGTTTACCTTGCAGAATCACAATGGATGCTTGATCAGATGATAAAAAATTATCCTGATGTGCAGTTTCATTTTACTTCTGAATTTAAGAGAGCGGTTACTGCCTAACATTATTCTGTAATTATAATTGCATTTGTTTTGCAATGATGAAAGAGTTTATATCTTTATACAAACCCTCTTGTCATGAAATTTCTATTACTGATTATTTTTCTCCTGTTTAACTTAAACCTTCAAAGCCAAACTCCTTTTAATAATCACAGTGATCCGCTGCCTTTTTCTTACTCTCCTATCAGCTTTACACATGATTATGACTATGCAAGGTTAAGAATTCATTACTGTGGGTTCAGCTCTGATAACGCAACTATTGATTCTATTTCCTTTTTTATTGATTCAATTGGAACAGCATATGATACTATTGATGTAGTTTACAGAATATATATGTTTGAAGATTCAGTTTTCAATTCTCAAACTACTGTAGCAAACATGTTATCCGGTGCATCGCTCGTTTTTGATGATACTATTCCTTTAAATTCAGGAATGGACAGTATGTGGCTTAATATTCCCTTTACAAATCCTTATATATATAATGGAGGTAGCCTGAATATCGTCTTTGAATCGGTGAACTCAAATCATACAAGGATAGATTCCAGTGAAATTTCTTTCAGGCATAACTGGTGGAATGGTTCTGCAGCACCTTTCTACGGAGTTTCATATCAACTATGGAACAGCGATTCTCTTATGCCTGCAGACTCTGGTTTAATTATATATAGTAACAGACCTAATTTCAAACTTGCTATTCATAACGATGACTCATGCAATTTCGATGCATGTTACCTGCCACAATTGTCTTATTCACCTAACCCTGTTACTATGCTTGATAGTATCACAATTGGACTTGATCTTCCACCGCTTGGAAACGGTTTCACCTATAACTGGCAAATCAATTTAGGATTTGTATGGGCAAATCTTGGTACCACTATACAGCCATGGATTAAGTTTCACCCTTTTGATTATTACTTTTCGATAATTTGCAATATAACCTGCAATGGTGTTATAATATCCACATCAAGTACACCGGTTATAGTATCAACCGCTGAAAAACATAAAGATGATTTAACAAACTTATTACTCTTCCCGAATCCAGCTCTAAATCATTTTAAAATCACAGGAAACGATAAACCCATTTCCACAATTATTATATATAATCAGCAAAGTCAGATCGTAAAGAAAGTGGAGATGAAAAAAGAAAATCCTGAAGTTGATATATCTGAATTGAAAGCAGGATTATATTTTATACATGTTATTTCTGCCGATAAAATAAGATGGTTGAAATTGGTAAAGGAATAATTTATCAGGGTTTTCCAAAAGCAAACTGCAGAAATAAAGGCATCACTTCTGCCCAGGTAGATTCATTGTGAAATCCATTTACCACTTCCACATACTTCAGATCCTGGTCGAGTTTGTATCCTGTTAAGATTAATTCATTAATGAGATCGAGTGTATCATCAATAGAATCAATTACACCATTTTTATTTCTGTCTGCAATTTCATCCTGGGTGCCACATTCAAACCACAAACGCAGTCCTTCTCTCTTCTTACTGTTACGTACCATTGCATGTGCAATACGATGAACACTTTCATCAAAACCATCCTTATAGTCCTTACTTCGCCACCAGAACGATCCTGAAAAAATTCCTGCTGAACCAAATACTTCCGGATTATTCCATGCAATATCGAATGCAGAAAGTCCACCTAAAGAAAAACCTGCAATAGATGTGTATTCTGCACCAGTTAACGTACGAAAGTTTTTATTGATTAAAGGAACGAGTTCATTGGTCAAAAATCGAGAATACTTATTGGCTTTACCACCCCTGTTTTTATAATCAGGTGTTGCGGCAACTCCATATTCCTGCATCCTGTTATGTGCAAAAACTCCAACTATAATTACCGGTGGAATTAAATTCCTCTCATAACATTCCACTAATGCTTCCCGCATTTTAATGGATTTCAACGACTGACCATCATTTATATATATAACAGGGAAACGATGTTCCGGTGTTGATTCATACCATGGTGGAAGAAGTACCTCCATTTTCACCCGCCTCTTAAGTGCAGCAGAATAAAAATCATCTATCGTAACCGAACGGATTATTGAATTCCTGCTATTTTCGGTTTCTTCCTTCTTGCTTTTAACTTTCACTATGCGAGATAACACTGTAAATTCCATTCCTGTCAAAAATACGCAGCATTAAGTTGAGCATCCGTACAATTACCAAACAATTTTACAACTTTTACTGTTGATTACTTTAAAAGATACAATTACTTTTTCTTTAGCGTTTGCAGGGTAAGTTCTCCTCTTTCAATCTGCCTTACAATTCCTTCTATCATCACATCATCACCTTCCGGATCGTATTCTGATTTAAGATTATCACCGAAGAGCCTGGCCATTCCCTGCCAGAAGAAGGCAGTAAATGATCCTCTAAGTTCTTTCACCAGGTGATAAGTTGTATTTCCGGTTTCACGATCAATTAATTTGATCAGGATTTTCCCCTGGGTAACAGTGAGATTTTTAAGATCCTTTTCAAAATCCTCCTTCAAAGCATCTTCCGTTTGCTTTATATATTTTTTCTGCAGGCGTTTATTACTGATATGAACAAGACTATCATTAATCAGCTTCAGTTTATTTGCTGCAAGTCGGGCATATGGATAAGCTTTGAGCACATCGCGTCGTAATTTCAAATAAGCTTTCATACGAAGTGCGGCTTCCGGAGACAACGTTTCAATAATCTCAATAGGTGCAAGATTTATCAATGGGATTGTATCACCATTAATTATAGTTGATAATGTCTGAATCCTACCATCAGGCATTACAACCTGAGCATGAATGGAAATTCCGGATAGCATAAAAAACAGGACCGGTATTATTTTTTTCAAGGAGATCATCATCTGTTACTTTGATTCAATATTTAGCAGAGGATGATCAGCTCCGGTTTTTTTTCCAGTCAGACTTTAAACTTTCCACATTAGTAATTCCATCCTTGTGAACTTCTGTTGATTTACTATGGAAATCACTTGCTGCAATAGCTGCAATAATCATTTCATCCTCTGAAAGATCACTTCCTTCTTTCCATTCATCGAAATGATGTTTCACAAAATTAGTATCAAAGTTACCTGATGTGAATGCCTCATGCTTCATTACAAAACGACAAAATGATAAAGTTGTTTCAGGACCTGTTATTATATATTCATCAATAGCACGGATCATTCTGCTGATTGCTTCATTTCTGTTACTTCCGTAAGAAACCAGTTTTGCAATCATAGGATCATAGTAAATCGGAATATCCATTCCTTCTTCATAACCATCATCCACTCTTATTCCCGGACCTTGTGGACGCACGTATTGAGAAAGTTTACCAATATCAGGTAAAAAATTATTCATTGGATCTTCTGCATACACACGTACTTCAATCGAATGACCTTTCATCTTAATATCTTCCTGTGCATAAGAAAGTTTTTCACCCTGTGCAATTTTAATCTGCTCTTTAACAAGATCAAAACCTGTAATCATTTCAGTAACCGGATGTTCCACCTGCAATCTTGTATTCATCTCCAGGAAATAGAAATTTTTATTTTCATCCAGTAAAAATTCTACTGTTCCAGCACCGGTATAATTACATGCTTTTGCAATTTGAACTGCACATCTTCCCATTTCCTTTCTTATTTCAGGAGTGAGAACAGATGATGGAGCTTCTTCAACAACCTTCTGATGTCTTCGCTGAATAGAACATTCTCTTTCGAAGAGATAAACAATATTTCCATGTTCATCACCTAAAACCTGTATTTCAATATGACGTGGAGAATTAACATAGCGTTCAATAAAAACAGAACCATCACCAAATGCAGAGGTTGCTTCACTCACAGCCATATTCAACATTTCTGTAAAGGATTCTGCTTCCTGAACAATTCGCATTCCTTTTCCACCACCACCAGCAGATGCTTTAATCAGAATAGGAAATCCAACTTCAGCTGCTACTTTCTTTGCTTCTTCAACATCTGTTATTGCATAATCAGTTCCTGGCACCAATGGAATATTATATGAACGGGCAGCAGCTTTTGCAGCGAGTTTACTTCCCATCATTTCCATTGCTTCAGGAGAAGGTCCGATCAGTATAATACCTTCCTTCTTCAATCTCCTCGCAAAAGCCGGATTCTCTGATAAGAACCCATAACCTGGATGCACTGCATCAGCTCCTGTTTTTTTACAGGCATCAATAATATTATCCATCACAAGATAACTCTGAGAGGAAGGTGATGGTCCTATATAAATTGCTTCGTCAGCGTACCTTACATGAAGAGCATTCCTGTCGGCATCAGAAAAAACAGCAACCGTTTTAATTCCCATTTCGCGAGCTGAACGCATGATGCGCAATGCAATTTCACCTCTGTTTGCAATAAGTATTTTATTTATTTTCATAATTGTCGATAGGGTTACTAATGATTTTTAAAAACCCGATCGAAGCAAAAATAACAGATAGTATGATTCTACGGTTTTACTTATTTCTGCAAATTAATAAAACCTCAGACATTTTTATTTTCCGGTAAAGTACGGAAGATGTAATCCCATAAAGGCAAACTCACTCCGAAGGCAGAATTTTCATCCTTGTAATGATGTAGTGAATGATGCGTCCAAAGTATTTTTAAAAAATTGGCCGGCGGACGAAAACGGTGTATGGAGTAATGAATGATAAGGTAAATACTATATCCCGTTAAAAACCCCGGAAAGAAGAGCCAGACTTCTTCTTTAAGAACCCATTTAAAAACCACATAAAATAAAATTCCGATACAAATAGAAATTACAGGAGGCATTGCAAGTCGATCCTTGTCGCGTGGAAAAGCATGATGTACACCATGAATTTTAAATTTCAGTTCCTTTTGCCTTTCATTTTTTGGTTCAAAATGAAACAGGAACCGGTGTATCATATATTCCACCAGAGTGAAAGATAATATACCCAACGGCACTAAATAAACAGCCTTCCAGATATCATCTTTCACAATTGTATCTGCATAAATTAATATGGCTGCTCCTGATAAAAAATAAAATAAAACAGGAACAAGGATATTCGTTCTGGTAAGTGATTCCAGCAACTTGTTTTGAAAAAGCTCGGTTGTTCCTTTATTGGAAATTTTATATGATTTCATAAATTAAAAGTCAGATAAAATAATTCGGTTAAAGAATGGTGCCACATTAAAAGCACTACTAATTGTACTAAATAAAACGCACTCCCATGAACTAAAAATCCAAAAACTTAACTTAAAATCATTGTAGATGTTTCAATCTGATTTTTCACTTTCTCCATCAGCCACAATGGTGTTGATGTTGCACCACAAATCCCGACTGAATGAACACCTTCAAACCAATCATTCTGCAACTCATCAGGAGAGGAAATAAAATAACTTTTTGCATTGTTAGCATAACAGACACTAAACAATGCTTTACCGTTGGAACTTTTTTTACCACTAACAAAAATGATTACATCATGTAACTGTGAAAACTTTTTCATTTGTGGTTCACGGTTGGATACCTGACGACAGAGAGTATCGTTACTTACAAAATCTCCTTCTTCAAGACTTCCTTTAAAACGCACTATCCGCTCCTGTATCATGCGTTCCATGTTTTCAAAACCGAGTGTACTTTTTGTTGTTTGAGAAAAGAAATAAACAGATTTAGAAAAATCAATTTTATCAAGATCTTCCTCTGTTTTTACAACGATAGCATTACCGTTTGTTTGTCCTACCAAACCATTTACTTCAGCATGACCATGTTCACCATAAATTACAATCTGGCCATTATTTGCAAGCGCAACATCATAACTATTATGTACTCTGTTCTGAAGTTTCAAAACAACCGGACAGGAAGCATCAATTAATTCTATATTATTTTTTATTGCAGTCTGGTAAGTAGATGGCGGTTCACCATGTGCGCGGATTAATACTTTACAATCTCTTAAATTCTCCAGTTCCTCATGATTGATTATTGACAGTCCTTTTGCCTTCAACCTGTCAACTTCCATGTTATTGTGAACAATATCACCAAGACAATAAAGTGAACCTGTGGCATCCAACTCATCCTCTGCCATCTGAATTGCATAAACAACTCCAAAACAAAACCCTGAACCAGGATCAATTGTTACTTTCATGCTTTAAGGACCTCCTTTGAGGTATTCATAATTTTATTCAATTCAACCATTACAAAGTCAACCTGCTCATCAAAATTCATTTTTGAATTATCAAGAACAACAGCATCCTGTGCTTTTCGTAAAGGACTTTCTTCGCGGTGCGAATCCTCATAATCCCTGCCCACAAGATTGTTTATTACTTCTTCCCTGGATACAGACATTCCTTTTGACACCATTTCATTATGACGTCTCTGAGCTCTAACTTCAGGATCAGCTTTCATAAAAATTTTGAGGTCAGCATCAGGGAAAACAGTAGTTCCGATATCACGGCCATCCATTACCAAACCACCATCTATACCACCTAATTGCTGTAGATGCACCATTTTTTGCCTTACTTCCCGGATACTGCTCACATGGCTTACATTTTCTGAAATTTCCATGGATCGGATTTCCTCTTCCACATTCTCTCCATTCAGATAAACTTCTGAAAAACCAGTTGAAGAATTTACTTTAAATGAGATATGAACCTGGTCAAGATAAGGTAAGTAATCGAAGCCATTATGATTGACTTCATTGGGATCAGGAATGGGGATATTATTTCTAAGAAAGAAGAGAGTAACTGCCCTGTACATTGCGCCTGAATCAATGTAGCGTAAATGGAGCTTTTTAGCGAGTGCTTTTGCTACCGTACTTTTGCCACAGGAAGAGTAACCATCAATGGCAATTATAATGTGCGGATACATAGTTTCTTAGTTCTGTCAAAGATACGGCTTTTCTGCTTTGCCACAAGGTTAAATTCTACTTTGTCTTACCAGTTAAAAACATACTATTGTCAGTAAAATTGCAGCTGATCAAAAAAAGTTTCATGGTCAGTGATTATTAAAAACATCAGATTGAAATATTAAATATGTCATCTCTCCATTTCCGGAATAATAATTACTGTTTATCAGATATAAGAAGACTTTGGACCTTGATAAAATCATATATTGAAATTGATAATTGTTCAGAATACTAATTTCAGAAATCTATTTTTACACTCAAAATAATTAATATCAGAATAAATTGATTCCGGATCAGGATTTAAAAAAGAAGGACGATCTGTTTCTCATTAGTGAGTATTGCTCCACGAATGATAAAATATATGTGGGTGTACTTTTTGAGAGGTATACTCACTTGATTTTCGGTGTGTGCATGAAATATCTGCGTGACGAGGATGAGGCCAAAGATGCAGTAATGGCCATTTTTGAAAAGCTGATGACCGATCTCAAGAAATATAAAATAGAATTTTTCAGGGCATGGCTTCACATGGTGGCCAAAAATTATTGCCTCATGAAACTCCGCCAGGCAAAGAGGCATGTTTCATTTCTGGATAATAAGCCTGTGGAATCGAATGCAGAATGGCATCGGGAAGAAAAAATTGAATTAGAGTCCAAATTAAATTTACTGGAAATCGCTATTCAGGAATTGGATGATCAGCAAAAGACCTGTATTAAAATGTTCTACCTGGAAGAAAAGAGCTACCAGGAAATAACTGATCAAACAGGATTTGATTTCAATCAGGTTAAAAGTTATATTCAAAACGGCAAGCGTAACCTGAAAATATATATGCAGAAAAATGAAAGATAATATAAAAATATCAGGTTGCCTTACTGAAGAGCAACTCTTATTATATATAAAAAATGAGTTGTCAGCTTCTGAACAAAGAGAAGCAGAATTACATCTTACCGATTGTGAACTGTGCTCTGACGCACTTGAAGGATTAAAACTGATTAAAAATAATGACCATACAACAGCACTTCTTAAAGATTTAAAACATCAGGTTAATAAAAAACTGGAAGGCAAAGTGAAATCATTACCGGTATCCTCATTCTGGTGGCAGATTGCGGCAATACTTTTCGTTCTTTTTTTAGGTGCCGGCGGATATTTTTACGTACAGCATTTGACGAAATCAAATATTGTTTCTCAAAAACAAGAAGAAAAAAACTCCACTCCTGCACTACCTTCTACTCCACAACCAGAAATAAATTCAGACCAAAATATACCAGACGATAAAAAACAGGAATTTTATAAGACGCAACCAGTTCCTCCTGTTACTGAAATAAAATCAGCAGATGCTGCGGATGAAGCTGCTACATCATCAAATGAAAATTTTGCAGATCGAAGAGAGACTGAAGCTATAAATCCGGATCAAGACGCATCAAAAAAAACAGCAATGGAGCCACAAACAGATTTTTCCACCAATGTGAATACTTCACCTGCTGCAAAAACAACTGATGAAGAAAATGCAATAATTATTAAAGAGAAAGTTCCAACTGATAATACAGTTAATGGGAATAAACCAGAGGCTGGTGAAAGTGCAAAGTTTGATGATGTTACTATATCTGAAAAAAGAGCGAAAAATATATCTTCCGGAAAGGAGGCAGAAACTGATTTCAATCTTGCAAATAAAAATTATAAGGCAGGTGAAGCTTATTATAAAAACAAGGAATTTGACAATGCTTTAAAATATTTTAAGCTTGTAATTGATAACGGAAAAAGTGATTTCTATTATGATGCACTCTGGTATTCTGCAGAAATTAAAATAAGCAAGAATCAAAAAGCAATTGCGAAAGCTTATCTGAAAATACTTCAGTCTGACAGCCCGAAATATAAACAGCAGGCAACAAAATTATTGGAGAACCTTTAAATACCTCCGCTTATATATTTAATCATGTGATTATATATATTTACAGTTCAGCAGAAAATATATAATCACAATAATTTATCAGTTCCATTAAACAATGAGTAGACCACAGGAAATCGAAAAGGAAATTCAGAATGCAACAGAAGTATTAAAAAAAGGTGGATTAATTTTATATCCAACTGATACAATCTGGGGAATAGGATGTGATGCAACCAACGATGAAGCGGTGGAAAAAATATTTCAATTAAAAATAAGAGATGAAGTAAAGAGTTTAATTCTTCTCATCGACACCGAAAATAAACTTGGCAGATACGTAAAGGATGTTCCTGAGCAGGCATGGGATCTCATTGAATTTTCTACAAAGCCATTAACAATCATTTATGATCAGGGTTTGAATGTGAGTAAAAAAGCGATTGCTAATGATGGATCACTTGCTATACGGGTAACTAAAGATCCATTCTGCAAACAACTGATTTACAAATTCGGAAAGCCAATTGTATCCACTTCTGCAAATATGAGTGGCACTTCTTCGCCTGCAACTTTTGCAGAAATAGACAGCAGAGTTTTGAATGGCGTAGACTATGTGGTAAATTTGCGACAAAATGAAAAAACCGGAAACAAGGCATCAGCTATTATTCGACTTGGTGCGAAAGGGCAAATAAAAATAATCCGGAAATAGCAGAAATTTAGTCTGGTGAAAGCACATTTAACACACCCTGTTTTTCCATTAATAAAAAGTGCCTGTAAACAAACAGGTGAATCCGCATTTGTTATTGGTGGTTATGTACGTGACCTTCTGATCCAGAGGAACTGCAAAGACATTGACATTGTTGTACTGGGTGATGGAATACAAATGGCACGTAAAATTGCATCAGAAATTGGACCTGATGTGAATGTTTCCATTTTTAAAAATTTCGGAACAGCGATGATTCAATACAATGATTTTGAAATTGAATTTGTTGGTGCACGAAAAGAATCATACAACAGGCATTCACGCAAACCGGTAGTTACACAAGGAAGTCTTGTTGATGATCAGAACAGAAGAGATTTTACTATTAATGCAATGGCCATCAGTTTGAATGAAGTTGATTATGGTAAACTGCTCGATCCATTTGGTGGATTAGCAGACTTAAAAAATAAAATTATACGAACACCATTAGATCCTGAAATAACATATTCAGATGATCCATTGCGAATGATGCGTGCCATTCGTTTTTCCAATCAATTGCACTTCCAGATTCATAAAGATTCTCTCCAGGCAATAAGTGAACAGAAAGAAAGAATTTCCATTGTTAGTATGGAAAGAATAAGTGATGAGTTGAATAAAATTATGATGTGTGATAAGCCTTCAATCGGATTCAAATTACTTTTTGATACAGGATTACTTGAATTGATTTTTCCGCAGATGGCGGCACTTTACGGCGTGCAATATGTAAAAGGAAAAGGACATAAAGACAACTTTTATCACACACTTGAAGTGCTGGATAATATCTGCAGAACAACTGATAATCTTTGGTTGCGTTGGGCAGCTGTATTACATGATATTGCAAAACCTGCCACAAAACGATTTGATGAAAATGATGGCTGGACTTTTCATGGTCATGAGGATAAAGGCTCGAGAATGGTGCCTGCAATATTCCGTCATCTGCGACTACCACTTAACGAAAAAATGAAATATGTTCAGAAGTTGGTTTTACTTCACCTCAGGCCAATTGTACTGGCAAGAGAAGAAGTAACAGATTCTGCAGTGCGCCGATTACTATTTGAAGCAGGAGATGATGTGGATGATCTGATGTTGTTATGTCAGGCTGATGTCACTACTAAAAATGAATACAAGCAGGTTAAGTACCGCAATAATTTTGAGCTTGTAAAACAAAAACTGGTGGAGGTTGAGGAAAAAGATAAGATAAGAAACTGGCAGCCTCCTGTTACAGGTGCCGACATTATGCGTACTTTTAATCTTAAACCAGGTCGGGAAGTCGGGATAATTAAAAACGCTATCAGAGATGGTATCCTTGATGGCGATATTGGTAACACATACGAGGATGCTTTTGAATTTATGTTAATAAAAGCAAAAGAAATCGGACTTGTTCCGGTAATTCCGGTTTTATAAGTTAAGATTATTTTTTTTCTTTGCAAGAATAATTATTAAGTTTCAATAGTGCGAAAAAAATCAGCAGGTAAATCATATATATTGTTTAGTTTTACTTCGTAACAAAAATCATTATGACATTAGTTTACCGTTTCAGAGTTACGTTTGAAGATTACGATGAAGTAACGAGAGATATTGAAATTAAAAGCTCTCAGACTTTTGAAGATCTGCATCATACCATTCAGGCCTGCATTGGTTTTGATGGTTCAAAGCCTGCATCATTTTATATCAGTAATGATAACTGGATTAAAGGACAGGAAATAGCTCTGGAAAAGAAAAAAGATAAAGATGGAAATATTTTATCTACCATGAAGGAAAGTAAATTAGCCAGCCATATTGCCGATCCTCATCAGAAAATATATTACATAAGCGATTACGAGGCGAACTGGGGATTTATGATTGAACTGATAAAAATTCTTTCAACTGCTGAGATTTCAAAATTATATCCTGTATGTAATAAGTCAGTTGGTGAACCTCCTAAACAATACAATATAGTAGCAAAACCAGTTGTAGTTGATGAAGAGTTTGATGGAATTCCTGCAATTGAAGATGCTATAGAAGAAGAGGATTTGATTGAGGATGAAACTGAAGATGTTGTTGAAATGGATGAGATTGAAGGAATGTCAGAGGAAGGGGAGGAAGAAACTGCTACAGATGATGATGAAATGGAAGTTAATGGAGATGAAGCTGAAGGTGAAAGTGAATCAAAGGAAGGGGAATATTAAAATATATTAATATGAATTTAAAATAAGTAAACCACGATCAGCAGTCGTGGTTTCATTTTTTACAACTCCATTGAAAAAATTAATTATTATTTCAGGTCCAACCGGAGCGGGTAAAACAAACATTGCAATACAACTTGCTCTTTTCTTTCAGACGGAAATTATTTCAGCGGATTCACGACAGATTTATAAAGGACTTGAAATAGGAACAGCACAACCTGATGCTGATCAGCTTAAACTTGTTCCGCATCATTTAATTTCGAGTCATGATATAACGGTTAATTATAATGCAGGCCAGTTTGAAAAAGATGCTCTTGAAATTTTAGAGAGAATCTTTAATCATAAAAATATAGCAATTGTTTGTGGAGGAACAGGATTATATATTGATGCACTTTTATATAGTATGGATGACCTCCCGTTTTCTGATCCTGCTTTGAGAACTGAATTAAATCAATTGTATAGAGATAATGGTTTGAATTATCTGCAGTCACAGATTGAAGAAAGAGATCCGGATTTTGCAGGTGCGTCAGACATGAAAAATTCACAGCGATTAATCAGAGCACTTGAAGTTTGTATAATTTCAGGGTTACCCTACTCCTCTCTAAAAAAAGGTGTGAAAGCCAGTCGTGATTTTGAATTTAAATACTATGCAATTTTACCTGACCGAGCCGAATTATATAACAGGATAAACCAAAGAACTCTTGATATGATTGAAAAAGGTTTTGTAACAGAAGCACAGAAAATGTTTCCCTTCAGAGATCAGAATGCATTAAGAACTGTAGGTTATAAAGAGCTGTTTGATTTTTTTGATGGAAAGTTATCAATGGAAAAGACCATTGAATTAATTCAGCAACATACACGAAATTATGCAAAGCGACAGATTACCTGGCTTAATAGAAATAAAGATGTAATTTTCCTTAATCCTGAAAATGCATTTGATATTATTAAAGAACAAAATCAAGCATAAAAAAAGACCGCGAAAAATGCGGTCTTTTTTTATCATATATATAAAACAGAATTATTTCTTGTCATCTTTCACTTCTTCGAAATCGACATCCGTAACATTTCCATCCTGAGGAGCTTCATTTGCCTCTCCTGATGGCTGACCGTTATTCTGTGCTTCTCCTCCACCTGCCTGTTGTGTTGCATTATACATATCCTGTGATGCGGCCTGCCATGCAGCATTCATCGTTGTCATTGCAGCATCAATACCTGGTAAGTCACGATTTTTATGTGCGTTTTTCAGATCTTCCAATGCTTTTTCAATCGGAGCTTTCTTTTCAGCAGGAATCTTATCACCATACTCTTTCAATTGTTTTTCCGTTTGGAAAATCATCGAGTCAGCAGTATTTACTTTTTCAGTTTCTTCTTTTAATTTACGATCACTCTCTGCATTCGCTTCTGCTTCCTGCTTCATTTTTTTAATCTCCTCATCTGTTAAACCTGATGAAGCTTCAATACGAATACTCTGTGATTTGCCACTTGCTTTATCCTTTGAAGTTACATGTAAAATACCATTTGCATCAATATCAAATATTACTTCAATCTGAGGAATTCCTCTTTGTGCAGGTGGTATACCATCCAGGTGGAATCTTCCGATGGTACGATTGTCTTTTGCCATTGGACGTTCCCCTTGTAATACATGTATTTCAACTGATGGTTGATTATCAGATGCTGTTGAAAACACTTCCGATTTCTTCGTTGGAATAGTAGTATTTGATTCAATAAGTTTTGTCATAACTCCACCCATTGTTTCAATTCCAAGTGATAAAGGTGTAACATCAAGTAATAACACATCCTTTACTTCTCCAGTTAAAACAGCACCTTGAATTGCTGCACCTACAGCAACCACTTCATCTGGATTAACACCCTTTGATGGTTTCTTACCGAAGAATTTCTCCACCAGTTCCTGTATTGCAGGAATACGTGTAGAACCACCAACAAGGATCACTTCATCTATATCAGAAGATGTCATTTTTGCATCACTGAGAGCTTTCTTACAAGGCTCCAGTGTACGTTGAATTAATTTATCTGCTAATTGTTCAAATTTCGCACGAGTAAGTGTTTTCACAAGATGCTTCGGAATTCCATCAACAGGCATTATATATGGCAGGTTTATTTCTGTTTGGGCTGAACTTGATAATTCAATTTTTGCTTTCTCAGCACCCTCTTTCAAACGTTGCATAGCCATAGGATCCTTACGTAGATCTACACCTTCATCCGCTTTAAATTCATCAGCAAGCCAATCAATAATTACATGGTCAAAATCATCACCACCAAGATGTGTATCTCCGTTTGTTGATTTCACTTCAAATACTCCATCACCTAATTCAAGGATAGAAATATCAAATGTTCCTCCACCCAAATCAAAAA
>JBDTVD010000059.1:0-14215 GCA_040007375.1 Bacteroidota bacterium
TTTCTTCTTCGGAGTTTCTGTGTTCTCGACAGGTTTTTTATCCTTTTTAATTTTTGCTTTGGGAATATAGGTAAGGGAAATTTCAAATGCTCCGGGTCCTGCAACAGCTCCTGAAATATTAGCATCATAAGAAATGCCGACCTTCAAACTGTTCCACTGATAACCTGCGTAAGCAATTACCGATTCTTTATTTCGTATATATATCCCACACTCTGCCTTTGTTCTTGTATCAAAACTATAAACAGCTTTTGTACCGAACATCATTTCGTTAGAGAACTGCTGCATGGCCATCATTACTGACGGATCAATTTCTACTTTATCATTTATACTGAATCTTGTTCCTGCCTGTAAAACTGTCTTTATATAATTGGTATTATTTTCTTCAATCAGTACTTCATCAGGTTGATTAATATGAAGAAGAGATGCTCCTAAATATGGAACCCACCTTTTCTTTTGAATATCACCATAAGAATATAATAAACCTGCGCTGAAATCAGGTCGCACTACTTTTGTAAATGCAAATTGTTCAGCAGTAGCATTTGCAGGATCATAACCAGCGTCATCCTGGTACTGATCATCAAATGTCATTTTTGACGGATCAAAACTTTTTTGAATGAAGCCAATACTCACTCCACTTGCCAGCTGGTGATCACCCAATTGAAGACGATAGGAAATCATTCCTCCAAGTTGCATTCTGCGTATTCCGCCATCACCGGCAGTATTATTATTTATCAATGCACCAAAACCTACTTTACTTACCTGCTTATCAAATAAAATACTTTGCGTAACAAACGGTGTTGAAAGAGCCGGCCATTGTTTACGATACATTCCTGTTAAACGGATGTGTTCTACATCATTACCTGCAGCCGCCGGATTATAATACGCCGGCAGATTGAAATATTGCGAATGATGTGCATCCTGTGCAAAAACAGAATTTGTACAAATGAGTACAATCAGTATATATATAAATCGGCTCGCTCTCATTTGATAACTGTAATGGCTCCTGTTACCACTTCATCCTGATCATTTTTACTGATCACTATATGATACATATATGTTCCGTTCTGTACAGTTTCTCCGTTTACTGTTCCATCCCACGAACCATTGGAATCAGCGAGATACAGCAATGATCCCCACTGATCATAGATTTTCATTTCTTTTGTTACAATTCCTTTTCCACGTACACGGAACAAATCATTTTTCCCATCATTGTTTGGTGTAAAGGTGTTTGGTATAAACCAATCATCAGAAGCTCCTATATATATATTCCTGTAAACTGAATCTCTGCAGCCTGATGCATTATCTGCTACCAGCCATACTTCATACTCGCCCGGATGCGTAACTGTAAATGCAGGACTGACCTGTTGTGATACCTGGTATGAAGTGTCGTGTAACGTCCAGTTATAATAATCTGCAAGTATGGTTGTGTTATTAAGTGTTACCGTAAAACTTCCTGTTTGTCCTGTAATGGCGTAAGTAAAATCTGCAACAGGAGATGGATTCGTCATTATAAATAACGGACTTCTTTCTGTAACACAACCATTCTGTCCGGTTACTTCTATATAATAAGTTATTGGTTGAATTAAGGCAGCAGTCTGATAAGCAGAACCCATTCCCAATACAACTCCACCTGTATCCACATCATACCATTTAATTGTAACAAATGGTTCCGTTGATGCAACAAGCAATAATTTTTCTCCTTCACAAACTGTAGTGTCAGTTACATCAGCCATTTGCGGAGTAGTTAATACAGCTACTAAAACCGAATCAGAATAAATCCAGTTTCCATTTTGATTTACTGCAACCTGGTAGTAACCACTATCCGTTGCTGCAAGTTCCTGTGTGTTTTCTCCTGGCAGAATTGCACCATTGAAATACCATTGATTTCCCTGGCTGAAAATGGATTGTAGTGTAACAGAATTTCCTTCACAAAAACTCAATGCACCGGTTGCACTAATCATTTGTTGCAACGTAATAATATTTACCTGAACAGGAGTGGAAACAGAAGAACATCCATCAGCAGTAGTAATAGAAACTGTATAATTTCCATTGTTCACTACTGTAATATTTTGTGTGGTTGCACTTGTTGACCAGCTATATGTTGCTGCATTTCCTGATGAAAGAGTTATGGAATCTCCCTGAATTAATACTATTGGCCCTGCAGGAGAAATGGTTGCAATACTTCCTGCGAAAAAATTAATATTATATAAAGATGATATGTTTGAACATCCTGTTGCATCACTTACTGTAACACTATAAGGTGTTATTTGAGATGCATATATATTTTGTGTTGTTGATCCATCTGACCACAGATACGTATTTCCTGTTGATGCAGAAAGCAAAACAGAATCTCCCGGACAAATGGCACTTCCTGATGATGGAGAAATTACAGCTGGGGGTCCGATTGAAACTGTTGCAGTAACGGTTGTACTTCCTTTGCATCCATCAGTTGCTGTTGCTGTAACCGTAAATGGTCCTGCTGTTAATATATATATAGACTGTGCAGTACTTCCCTGGTTCCACAAATAAGATGTTGCTGTACCGGCACTGATCTGCGTGGAATCTCCATTGCAGAATTGTGGCGTTGCCGGTGATATTATCGGAATATATGGAGCTTTAACTGTAATAGTTAAGCTGTTCGATAAAACAGTTAGTCCGGCATTATCGGTTGATGTACATGTTATGGTATGATTACCTGATGATAAGGGAGGAAGATTTACAGATGCAGTAACTGCTGATCCGATAACATTACCATTATCATAATACGTGTATCCTGAAAAACCGGAAAGAGAAGAAGTAACAGGAATGCTGTCACCAAAACAAACGGTATTACTTACTGCTGTTGTAGAAAGTGAAATCTGCAATGCAGAAACAGCAGTTATTTTTCTTACCAGTTCATTGGTATCATCACCAACATATAAAGTATTTGATCCTTGCTGACAGGCAATACCGGAAGGTTCGTTAAAACGTGCAGCAGCACCAAGACCATTTGCTGATCCTGTAGCTACTGCAACTCCTGCATAAGTAGATACGATCCACGAACCGAATTCCATCTTTCGAATTGTGCTGTTATAACCATCAGCAACATATATATTACCAATATTATCAACAGCAACATCAAATGGAGAATTAAACATTGCTGACGCTGGTTGACCATCTGTACTTCCTGTTGTTCCATTACCAGCCATTGTAGTTACAAAACCTGTTGAAGAAACCAACCTGATCATATTACTCCATTCATCAGCAACAATTATATTACCTGAATTATCAAGTTCAATTCCGTTAGGATGATTAAATGTTGCAGTTCCGGCGCCACCATCTGCAGAACCTGCTATATATGTTACGCCTGAAAGATTCGTAACATTTCCATTATATATTTTGCGTATTACATGTGTGTTATGATCAGCCACATAAATTACAGAACCATCTGGTGTAACACAGATTCCTGTTGGAAAACCAAACTTTGCCAGTGCAGCAGGTCCATTTGTAGTTCCGAATGTTCCTTGTCCGGCAATGGTGCTTACTATTCCTGCCGTATTTATTTTTCTTATTTTATAGTTTCGTGTATCAGCAACATATAAATTTCCTGCACTGTCGCATGCAACAGCCCAGGGTTCATAAAAAGTTGCAACAGAATCCGGACCATCAGTTCCGCCAATCAATCCTGTTCCTGCAATGGTAGTTACTATTCCTGCTGAATTTATTTTGCGGATGCAGTGATTGAGCCGGTCTGCAATATATATATTACCGGAACGGTCGGTTGCCACACCATGCGGACTGTTAAATCGCGCATTGTTTCCCGGTCCGCCGGTTGCCCCTGTTATTCCTGCAGCGCCGGCTATGGTAGTTACAGCCTGTGCTGATGCAATAGTAACAGTAACAACAGTAACAAATAGTATCAGAATAATTCTATTCCACATCTTCGCAATCATTAAATTACTTCGGCCTCTTTATTCTTTGGCATATATATCTCAACCGTTTTTTCCTCACGCATGCTGAACTCATCAGCCAGTAATTGAGAAGGAACATTAACAAGTTCACTGATCTCTTTATGATAACAGGCTGCAATACGCGCCCATGTATATTTATCTTTTGCAAGATCTAAAAGCTGACTGCCACATATTGTCAGTTCATTATCATTTACAGTATCAATAAGCAGTTCCAGTTCATTTACATCTTTAAAATAGAATGCTTTATTTTTTGTTGTTTCCCTGTTATAAGAAATATCATAAGCAAACACGGGAAGGCCAAGACACATTGCTTCTACCAGTGAAGGGTTTGTTCCACCGGCACTATGTCCGTGCAGATAAACTGCAGCATTGCTTCTCAACACATCCAGCTCATCAATATTATATATAGGATCAAGGAGAATAATGTTTGCATGGTGTTCATAATGCTTACGTAATTCCATTCCGAACTTACCATGATTCCAGAGACCAACAACAACAATTGTTTTATGTGGTGTTTTTGAATATGCTTCCAGTATGTACTGAACATTATTTTCCGGCTCAATTCTGCATACAGTAAATGCATATGGTGAACACAGGAAAGGATATTGAACTCTGAAATCAGAAGTTATTTCTTTTTTTACTGCATGATCACCACCATATTCAATCAGAGCAGATTGTCGCTTGTATTGGCTCTCTACATAATCGCAGATCACTTTATTGTCTGTTACAACAGTATCAGCATATTTTACTGCAAGCTTTTCGCTATATCGTAAAAATTTCTTTGCTATGAAGTTCCATTTAGCGCGTTTCCACTCTTGTCCGTCAATATTTACAATTACCGGTTTGGATGAAAACAGTTTTACAAAAGGAAGAATGATTGCACCTGAAACACCAAGCAACAATAAAACATCAGCATAAAATAATGCATGAATAATGGAGATCACATCATATATAATACTTTGATAGCCATTGGCATTTAATGGAAGGTAGATAAGTTTTGCTCCATTACATTCCTTTCTACGCTGACCTTTTGCCGCAAAATATTTACTGCTGCAATAAACAGAAGTATCAAATTTGTTATTAAGATGAACTGTAAGATAATTGGTTAAGGTTTCGAATCCGCCATATTTAGCAGGTAGTCCTGTGGTTCCTATGATAGCCAGCTTTTTCACTAAGATTATTGTATTATGTGTTTAAGATATGCGTTTTTTTACGCCACAAAACATCAATAGTTACAGTGTAAAAACGAAGTAAGATTTTGAATGAAAATGTATGAAAGGCTACGCTCTCACAGCATCAACAACTCTTTTTACATTACACTGAAGAGTGCTTTCTTCAAAAAGTTCAGCTGTTGCCAATGCACCGTGTGATAATTTTTTACGCAGTGATTCATTGTTGTGTATCTCCAGAATTGATTGTTGCATTTCATCACTGTTACGCACATCAATACAAAAACCATTGATACCGTTTCTTACCACCTCAGCAGGTCCACCTGCAGGAGGTGCAATTACCGGTAAACCATAGCACATACCTTCAAGCAGTGTCATTCCAAATGTTTCTTTACACTGATCAGGAATAGATAGATTAACTACCAGGCTGGCTCTTTCATAAAACGGATGCACATCTTTCTGCGCAGTAAATAATTTCAGATTTGAAGTAAGATGCATATCCTCAAAAAAACGATCTATTTCTTTCTGATTTGCATTCAGCACCATTTCAAATTTCAGTTGTGGTATCTTAGCTGCCAGCTCAACAAAATAACGAACCCCTTTATATTCTTTCAGTGAACTTACCATCAATACGGTAAATTGGTTTTTAACTGCGGAATGAAATCCTGCTGTAGCACGCGTGGTAAACTCATCAGGAAGTGCATTATATATAACCGTGTTTTTCACTCCCGGAAGTTGTTCTGCGTTTAATAAGTAATTGGAAACATATACTGCTGAATCTGCACACCATGCTGCTATTTTCCTTAGAAAGGATTTCAGCATTTTTGGTTGGATATAACTTTCGTGAATATGATAAATTACTTTTTTACCGGAAAGTTTTCCTGCCAATGCTCCTCCAAAAGGAAGTAAAGTATTTATATAAATGGTTACATTAGAAAATGCATATTGCATCACCATAAAAAATAAAACAACCTGTGCTTTGAAAAAACGAAACAGCCTGATGTATTTATTTTCGTGGAACCGGTAATTCAGAAATTTATACTTGACAGGTAGATCACTTAAAAACCCATTGCCTTCTGATGAAGTGATCAAATCAACCTGGTATCCTGATTGTACCAGTCCTTTTATCACCATAGATAATATTAAAGGACTACCGCTGTAATCATTCAGTAAGTGAACGCATACTATTTTCTTTTGAGAATCAGCTGGCATACCTCATTACTTTTTCATACACAGCACTGAGTTGTTCTCCTTTCAGATCCCAGTCGAATTGCGAATCGAATCGATAAACTGCGCCCTCTGAAAGGCGTGTATAAGTTCTGTCGTCTATATATAATTTACTGATTGCATTTGCAAACTCTGTAATGCTGTTATTGTAACGGCCGTATTCAACACGTATTCCGCAATTATCATCTATAAATTCTCCCGGCCCGCAATTTTTAAAACATACTACCGGAAGTCCGTATGACAATGCTTCAGCAACTACCATTCCCGCACCTTCATGTGATGGAAAAAGAAAGACATGCGATTTCTCATATAATTTTTTTAAATCATCCCGTTTCATCCATTCAATAAACTGAACAGCATCACCCAACCTTAAATCATTCGCCAATTGTTTCAGGTATGTTTTATAAGGACCATCTCCCGCAAGAATCAGTTTTGTTCTCGATTTATCATGTTCATGCAGCTGATGATAGAATCGCGCAAATGATTTTATAGTGATATCAAATCCCTTCAACGGAACAAATCTTCCCACAGAAAGAATATTAAATTCATCTTCACTCTTTACAATTTTTTTTCCGTGATTTTCACAGCTTACAGATGGCATGGTGTATACATGTTGTTCCCTGATGTCAAGTACTTCTCTCACACTGGAATTCATTGCAAGTATAGCATCTGCTTTCCGCACCGTATTTCTTAAAAAAGGATCAGCATTCCAGAAAAATTTCTTTGTGTTCCATTTTAACTGCTCCAGAAAATACTGTTTCCTTCCGTACACATGAATAATATAATCCTTGGGAATACGTGGATGATGACCGATTGGTCCCCACACAAACGGTTTCCCTAATATATATAAACGTGATGGAGTCCAGTCGTTATGAAAATTAAGATTGTGAACAATGTCAAACTGCAGTTTTTTTCTCTTTATGTAAACAGGAAGAAAATACTGCCACATGTAATAATACAACAATGCACCACGACCGCCTTTTTTCCAGAATCTCATCCAGTAAGGCAGATCAAAATAGATGAATTCAATATTTTTGTAAACAGGAGAGGGATTTTCCTTTATATATCTTTCAATATGAGGACGCGTATTTTCTCTTGTAACAGCAAGTACCTTCTGAAAACGTGCAATCTGGCAGATAAAATTCCAGCCCATGCCATCTTCCGATCCATGATAAGGATTTACAGCATAAGCACTGAGCAGAATAGTTTTCATATAGCTGTTGCTTTTTCTTTTGTTATCGCAATATCTTCTGATGGAATTTCTTTTCTGCTGCGTATTACTTTTGCAGGAACACCACCAATCAAACTGTCGGACGGCATGTTCTTCGTGATTACTGCACCTGCTGCAATCACACAATTATTTCCAATTGTTACTCCATCAAGTATGGTCACTTTTGCACCAATCCAGCAATTATTTCCGAT
This sequence comes from Bacteroidota bacterium, assembly GCA_040007375.1. GTDB lineage: Bacteria > Bacteroidota > Bacteroidia > AKYH767-A > OLB10 > JANOXC01. Next base: position 7,769 of record JBDTVD010000059.1, read on the forward strand.
TAAAATTCCTCTTCTTGTAACACCCTGCATGCGTATCAGTTGTTCATTATCGAAGAAGTTATGATTCTCCGGATGACAACTAAAATAAGGGCCGATGATGCAATCATTCCCGATTGACAATCCTCCGGCACCACCTAAATGTGCAAACTCTCCGATACCCACATTATTTCCGATGTATATATATTCTCCGGGATCATTAAACGAAAAAGAAACTTTTATAAAACTATTGCTTCCAATCCAGACATTGTTACCAATGGTTAATCCTTTTTTTCCATATGCAGTAATAGAAACATCATTTCCAATCTGCACCATCTTTCCGAATTGAATGGAACGTACACCAGTCAGACTTACATTTCTTCCGAAGAAAATCAACCCTGGCTTTTTTCCATTGATAACAATTCGTAAATGACGAACCCAGGAAATTGTTTTCTGTAACATGAATGAGAAGATCACTCCTGTAGATACAGAAGGATCGATAGTAAAGGCCGGATTTTTTTTCCGGCCTATGCTGATCAGTAATGCGCGGAGCATAACGGTTTGGTTGCTTATATATAAACGGAATGAACCGTTATTACATTCTCCAGAATGTTGTCTGACAAACAAAGAGTGACATTGGTGAGTAACCCGTAAAACGGTGCATCTCCTTTTCACTCAGCATTTCATCAGCCGGCCAGTTTGCAGGATTATCAGAGTTATCCAATATCATCCATCCTCCTTGTTTCACTTTTTCTTTTGCAATGCGGATACATTCTGTACGACGTGTAAAATCATTCATGCTATCAACAAGTATGATGTCGTAATAATTATTCTCCAGTGTTGCAAGATCATTCATTGTATCACGTCCCTGCATTACACGCAGATTAAAACGATCAGCATGAAAATGTTCCGGATGTTTATTTACCTGATCCAGCACCATCATTGCCCAGTCTTTATCATGCTCATACGTTGTAAGATTTACACCACGCTCTAAAAACCACAGTGATGAATTTCCTCCACCGATTTCAAGCACACGTAATCCAGGTCGGATTAATGCATCAAGAAAACGAATTGCATCCATTGTTAAAAAAGGAACAGGTTTATTCATCAATGGATTGTTGCGCGATTGGAAATATGTTTTTACAACATACGGTAATCGAGCAATGCTGTACCATGATGGTTTGTTTCCTTCATAATCAGTAAAGCGTAAAGAAGCGGTTAGCTTTTCTTTATGTCCGTCATCGCAATCCCACTCAAGAGTTGTACGTCCGAGAATTTTATCTATAATCGGATTTTTGTAACTTGATGTTACCGTTTTTTGCAAAGGAGGAGTGTGAGTCGAGCGTTTCATTTTCATTTTTTTGTTTTGGTTTTATAGAACGTTGTTAAGTTAATTGCTGTTTACTTTTTAATGCGCTGAAATAATATGTTTCATTACAGTGTTTATTGTTGCATTCAATTCTATATTATCCAGTGAAACGTATTTCTGCTTTGGATATTCAGAAGAGAATTTTTCAAATAATTGCCTGTAATCATGCGTCATTGTACGTATGTCCTCTTCCTTTAGTTCCTGTTTTCGTTTTAAAATTTCTTCCGGTGATGCATACAGGAAAATATTGACTTCCGGTTTGCTTACTAACAGATATCCATTTCGTACCAGCGAAGGACTGATATCGATGTTACTACGGCGTCCATCCACTATAAAATCAAAATAGTAGCGGTCGTATAAAACAGTGATTCCACGTGATTTATATCTCCAATAAATATATGGCCGGCCCAGTAAATAATCGAAATAATAGTAAGTGAAGCGAATCAGGGAGCTGATAAAATTCCTGTTCGTTCCCTGGCGCGGCAAGGTTCCGGCTGCTTTTTGTTCCGCTCCTTTTTTGCCATGTTTAATGCTGCTGAGGATAGGTAAAAGCGATGGACGGTGGCGCAAAACTTTAACCTGCTGACGGTATTTCCCTTCCAGTTGTTGCTTCACACTATCCAGTATGGTTGATTTTCCTGCTCCATCAACTCCAGTAAAAGTGATGGAAATTCCTTTTCTGTTTACAGCTGTTTTAACAGTATCTATTACATATTGCAATTTATACCTGAAGGAATGCGGTAACTGATTTCTTTTATCATTCGCTATTTTAGAAAGAATTTTTTTACGGTGCCTGTTATGATAATCAAACAAATCATCCAGTGTATTAAGGTGAACATTATACTTCGCAGTGATCCATGTAAAAATGGCACTGCGTTCCTGTTCACTGCATGACGTAAAATAATCACGGTACCGTTTTGGTACATCCGTTTTATTAAGCATGTAAAAAAGCACTACATATATAAACTGATGATGCAATGCTGCAGCTTTTAACTCCTGTGAATTCATAATGGAATCCTGGAGCACATCCGTAACACTTAAATAAATTTTTCCTTTTCTGTCGAAGCGATGTATGAGATCTATTTCGAGATAACCTAAATCCTCAAAGAAAATCTGTACGAAAACAGCAAAACCTTTTCTATCGTTCTGTACCCTGACAATGTTTTGTCCTTTACTTATAATATTCAGAATATGCTCCAGATCCTGAACATCCACCACCAGGTCAATATCTGCTGACTCCGGAAGATTATATATCTCTTTATATACATCCTTCAGAATAGCATAACGGCAATTCCTTATAGCATGAAAAAAATATTTAAGAAAAATCTTTCTCTGATTCATTCTTAATGACTGCTGTTTACTTCTTCCAGTGCATCCATCCACGTATCTACCATCCAGTGCGACTGAGTGAGCAATTCCGTTTCGCTCATATATAAACGCAGGTAATAACTTACCGTAAACAACAGGAAAAGCCGATAATGTAATTCTGTATCAATATCATATTTACTTACCAGGCGTTGCACATTATTATTTCTGATGGTCTGGTTAACTATGCTTCTTATAGCAGGATATTGCTGATGCTGAATAAGCACCTGTGATTGCAGTATAAAATGATACAGATCAAACAACATTGGAATACCATTGCTGGAAAGTTCCCAATCATAAACATATAACCTGCTGTCGTCACAATACATATTCCAGGGAGTGAAATCACCGTGAGAAACAGATACTGGAATTTCAGCATCTACAGGAAGTGAGTTATATAATTTGCGCATGAGATGAATGATCCTTCTTGTCTTCAGTTCATCCAGTCCATTATTAAGTTCATGCTCCCGTTGCATCCAGTCCATGTTATTGGCAATAGCTGACCATGCTGCACAATCTGCAATACGTTTTTTTTCGTGATTAGCGGAATACAATTCTGTAAGTGTTCGCACATGAATTTCATTGATGCGTTGTGCAGAAATTGTTACTGCTGGTTTTACATTGGTCAATCGCGCAGTGCCATTAATCCTTGGATCAGTAACACGTGGCATACTCAATGTTGTGAAATCGTATTTTGTAAGTTCTTTCAGCATGATTGCTTCGTTATTTATTAATTGTTTTGATTTTTCGCTGATGGCAATTTTGATGAAGTGTGTGATCTTCTTCTTCCCAACAGCTACTACTACTTTTCTTGTATCACCTCTTGTTCCGGTAAACACTGCATAATGCTCGCCGGGAGCAATACCGTATTTACTTTCTACTGCTGCAGCAACATTATGTTCCACATAGAATGAGCCGGATGCCAGCCACTTGTTTTTTCCAACAGCAAAAAGAACGGACGAAGCAGATTTATACAATCGTGCTTTCCATGTTGCAGCATTATATAAAGCAAGGTGTGGTGTTCCTTTTATTTCTGCAGGAATAATCCAGCGCATCGTGCCATCCGGATTATTTATATATATGTACTTTCTTCCCTGCTTCCAGTTGCCATCACCAAAATAAAACTGCATGGAAGCATTCATTCCTGTTCCATTTGCAGATAAATTAAACTTTCCTTCGCGGGTAATTAATGGCTTATGTCCTGATGCAAGCAACCGCTCATTCGGATCGTAAACCGAAAGATTCGATTCATCAGCACAAAAGAAATTATGCAGTAACTGAAGATCGGAGAAATGAACCGGCACTATTTGCATGAGTGCTGGTTATACGTGAAAACTGCTCTGCAGGTTTTAAAACAACCGTAAAAACTATAAAAAGATAAAACATGATTCCATAATTAGTTTCGCCGAACACACCAAACTCTGTAAAAGAGTTCACCAGAACGGGTATCAACATAGCCATACATAAACGACGCTTATTCCAGTTGGTATGAGTAACCATTCCATGTATAGTGGAAGCCAGCTGCGCAAACACGATAAAAAGTCCGGTAAGACCCAAACCCATCAGTACCTGCAGGAAAGTATTGTGCGTCATTCCACCTGTATACGAATTAATACTTTCAAATTTATCTGTGTAATCAATTCGCATGTATCCGTAACCCAGCAATGGTTCGCGTGGAAAATTTATTGTGACAAGATCTTTCCAGAAAGGTAATCGTCCTGTTAAACTCATCACTTCTTCCACATCACCCTGTTTGATAAACACCTGGTGAATAACATAAGGAGCAACTGCACACAATCCTGCAAGTATAACAACCTGCATTCTTCTTGTTTTACTTTGAGAAACAAAAAATAATATAATAAGAAGAAGTCCTATCATCGATGATCGTGATCCTGTTATGATGAGTGCATAAATCATTAATATCATCATCAGCCACTTCGACCATTTATTAAATGAATGTTTTAATTCAATAAACGTGGTAGAGATTCCGATTACAATTAACATTCCCAGCTCATTCGGATTAATAATAAATCCGCCAAGACGTGCTTCTTCTCCACCATGTGTTAAACGGAAAAATTTTTCAGGGTTTACCATTTTACCAATGAGAAATGATGCACAGATAAGGAATATTGATACAGCCACAATACGACTGGCACGAATGTCAGAGTTTTCTTCCTCCTGTTTCAACAGAATCAGCTTCATATATAAAAAGCAGAACAGCAATGTTTCCACATCCATTAATAAGTGGAGCAATGTATCAGTAAATGATGTGGTCCATAGTAATGATGCAATGCCAAGTCCTATATATATCAAATACAAAACCATGCTGAGTGGTTGATTGAAATCAATCTGACTGTTCTTGCGTGAAGTATTTTGCCGCATCAGGAGAATACCGGTTGCCACTGTTACAGAAATACGCAGACAAATTTTTAATGCCTGAGTTATGGCTACTTCTTCTGAAAGCATGAAGTAACTGCAGATGCGCATCGTTAACAAAGTGATGGCAATTACATAAAAGAAAGAGTTACTCTTCTTGCTTCCAGGAAAAATTACTTCACTGTTCATGATTGATATATATCAGCAAGTTTTTTTGCTATGCTCATCCAGTCGAATTCTGTCTGCACCATTTTTAATGCACCTTCCTGCATTCCCTGCATTTGTGATGATGCAAACAAATCTTCAAACTGTAGCAATCCTTTCGTTATTGAATTCACTTTGTTATCGTGAAGATGAACACCACAATGATATTTTTCTACAAGAGGACCTACATTTGTTCCTGTTGTAATTAATAAGGGACGACTTAATGCTGCTGCTTCGAGAACTGCTGTTGGTGATCCTTCTGAATGTGAAGGATGAACAAATACATCCATGTTCGCAATGAAATTCAGTTTCTCATGTCCATAGCGTGCACCATAAAAGGTAACATATGCAGAAAGATCCAATGCAATTACCATCTGTTCCAGCTTCTGTCTGTCAGGGCCATCACCGATAATCCACAATTCCCCTTTATGATTCTTTGCTTTATAATCGGCAAATGCTTTTATTAAAAGATCAAGACCTTTATAATAATTATCCAGTCTTCCGCAGAAACCGAAAACCGGTTCATTCTGATGTTTAATCTTTTTATATTCAAAGTTCAGTTCTTCAAAACACTGCCCATTCGGAATTACAATTTTATTCTGAAGTTTCACAAGGCTTGCAATATGGTCAAATTCACTCTTGCCCAGGAACTGTACTTTCTTGGCATGACGCAGCATCCATTTCTCAAAACTGTTTATATAAATTGTTTTGATGATTCTGTTTTTACGAAGTGCCACTTCATTAAAAGCACCATGTGGCGTATATATATAAGGAATTTTTTTTTCGCAGAGTATTTTTGTCACTAAATAAAAATCACGTATCAATGCGCCATGAATATGAAACACCACTGTTCCTTTCAATCTTTCAATAGCCAGCATTAAAGCAGGATCAAGGCCACGGATTATAGACTGGGCACGAAATAATCTTGTTGGAACTTCACGATCTGTAACAGCATCTTCCGGAGTCCGGGTGATTCCCCAGATTTCCGTATTAACTCCCATTTTATGGAGATAGGTTGCGTGATAATGAGCTACCTTATTAACGCCATTCATGCGGTTGGGATTGGCTTTCCCTAAAACGAGGTGTATAACTTTCATGGTTTCGTACTGCCTTTTACGCTGAAAAACCTCATCTGGTTACATCTATGAATTACGAAT
>JBDTVD010000060.1:0-14114 GCA_040007375.1 Bacteroidota bacterium
GTAAGCGATGGTAATGCCGGCAACATTGAGATTAGTAACAACAGGATTCAACGCAGTTATCGAATCAAATTCTAACTTAAATAAAGTATTTTGTCCATAGTCAGAAACAAATCCATACCACTTATTTCCTTCTTTCACCAAATCAATACCTGTACTTGTAGTGGTAAATGCATTATTTGGTATCGGTACAACTGTTGGAATATTAGAAGGACTATTACCAAAATCCAAACGGGTGATCTGTTGTCCGCCATAATTTATTACAAAAGCATAATAATTACCATTGTCTTTAACAATCTTCATTTCATAAGCTGCAAAATTAAATGGCAATACAGAGCCTTGCGCATTTGAATCAAGATCACCTGTTGCGAAATCCCAGTTATATTCCTGCGCTCCAACAGAGGTATTATTGATGGTAAGTGATGTTCCTGCAGGTATGCTGTCATTAATTATAAAAGAACCAGCAGGACATTGTCCATTGGCAAATTGATGAATCATCAAAGCAAAAAGCAAAAAAATAATTTTCTTAAACATGTTCAAGGGTATATCTGTCCAAAGGTATAGAGACAATTCTTTAGTTTTGAAGCGATGCAATTACTTTTCGCCTCCTCCAATGTCAATAAACTTATTGAAATACGAAATATAATACCGTCGGGTTACACTTTACTTTCACTCTCCGATATGAACTTTACAAATGAGTTGGAAGAAACAGGTGAAACACTGGAAGAAAATGCACTTCAGAAAGCCAGGTTTGTTTCCGGCACATTCAGTTTAAATTGTTTTTCTGATGATAGTGGCCTGGAGGTAACTGCACTGAACAATGAACCCGGAGTTCACTCTGCGTATTATGCCGGATTGCCCCGCAACGACAGACAGAATATGGAGTTGCTTTTAAAAAAACTGGATGGGCAGAGTAACCGTAATGCCCGGTTCCGAACAGTGATTGCTCTCGTTCTTGATGGTAAGGAATACATTTTTGAAGGAAAACTGGAAGGTACAATTGCCACTGAAATGAAGGGTGATGCAGGGTTTGGTTATGATCCTCTTTTTATTCCTGAAGGATATCAGTTTACTCTGGCAGAAGGAGGGATGGAATTGAAGAATAAAATCAGCCATCGGAAAAAAGCCATTTCACAGTTGGTTCTTTTTCTGGAAGAGCTGAAACTACGAACCTGATACCGTCTGCTTTTCCTAACTTTGCCGCCTATGGAAAAAATGCGCGTCGGTGTAATTTTCGGAGGGGCTTCCCGCGAAAGAGAAGTATCGTTTGCCGGTGGTCGTACTGTTTACGACAACCTGGATAAGAACCTCTTTCTTCCTGTTCCATTATTTGTCGACAGCTTTAACAATTTCGTGTTGCTGAACTGGGAGTATGTATATAAAGGAAGCATTCGTGATTTTTATCCGCCAGCAGATGCTCTTCCACCTTCGGCAAACGAGTTCCAGGTTTATGCTGAAAGTCTGGGTAGTATGGATGATAATGAGCAGATGCGTTTGATCAGTAAAACAGGAACACGCATTGATCCATCCGGATTGAAAGGTCTCATTGATATTGCCTTTTTGTGTCTGCATGGAAATGATGGTGAAGATGGACGCATCCAGGGTTTACTCGAGTACCTGAAGATTCCTTATACAGGTTCCGGTATTTTATCATCAGCAATAGGAATGAACAAAGTAGTGCAGAAAAAGCTGATGCAGCATGCAGGGTTTGCAGTGCCTGAACATATTTCTATTTCAAGAGAAGAGTTTCAGCAGTCCTCATCATCAGATATATATAATAAAATAAAAAATGCAACAGGTTTTCCATGTGTGGTAAAATCTGCCAACCAGGGTTCATCAATTGGTGTTAGTGTTATACAAAGTGGAGATGAAAAAGAAGTAATTGCTGCGATTGAAAAAAGTTTATTCATACAAAATATCACACTTACAGAATGGGATGCATGGACATTTGAAGATCGTGTTGCATGGGTAAGAAGTGTTACGGATATAAGAGAAGGAATTGGTATGCCAGTGATGATTGGTAATCGTGTGATCTATCATCCGGAAGAATTACTTTCTGTTATCAGTACATTATTTGGTGAGAGAGAAAACAGTATTCAGATTTGCAGTGTTGATACTGATAATGCAGTTTTAATAGAAGCATTTATTGAAGGAAGAGAATTCAGTTGTATTGTTGTTGAAGATGAAAGAGGTCAGCCATTAGCATTGCCTCCAACAGAAATAAAAAAGGGGAAAGAATTATTTGATTACCGTTCCAAATATCTTCCCGGCTTATCACGCAAAATCACACCTATTGAATTGCCCGATGCGCAGATTTATGAAATCACCAATCAATGCGAGAAACTTTTTACAGCACTTTGTTTCAATGTATATGCACGCATCGATGGATTTATTTCTAAAGACGGAAAAGTATTGCTGAATGATCCGAATACTACTTCAGGTATGATGCCGAGTTCTTTCTTTTTTCACCAGGCAGCAGAAATCGGTTTGAATCCATCTCAGTTTATCACCTATATAATCCGTACATCACTTGCTGCACGCATAAAAGATTTTAAAGAGACAAACCGTTTTCCATTGTTACTGAAAAATCTGGATAAAGCAATCAGTTCGCAGCTCACCGGAAAAAAACAGAGAAAACGTATTGCTGTTTTATTGGGAGGTTTTTCTTCTGAAAGACATATATCGGTAGAGAGTGGAAGAAATATATATGAGAAGTTAGCATCTTCCGGAATTTATGATCCGCTTCCTGTGTTTCTTACAGGATCATCTGCTGAACATCTCATGTTTAAAATACCGGTTAATATATTACTGAAAGATAATGCTGATGATATATATGAAAAGATCAGTCACTACGCAGTGCATCCTGTTATTTCTGATATTATATATAAAGCTCAGGGTATAACTGAAAGATATACTACCGGTCATAATCTGGAAGCGCCACAACGTATCAGTTATGAAAATCTTGCTGAGTTAGTTGATGGTGTGTTTATCGCACTTCATGGCAGACCTGGTGAAGATGGTGCTGTGCAGGAGCAATTACAACGCATTGGATTACCTTACAATGGTTCAGGTCCTGCATCATCAAAAATTACCATTGATAAATACCAGACTAACGAACTGCTTGCAAAAAACGGGTTTCTTGTTGCGCGTCATGAAATGGCAAATCGCAGTGAATGGTCAACAGATGCAGAAGCATTTTACAATCATATAGAAAAAACATTTGTGTATCCTTTCATCTGCAAACCACATGATGATGGTTGCAGTTCTGCAGTAAAGATTATCAGAAACAGGGATGAGTTGCAGGCTTATACACAGCTTTCATTTCGTGATAATATGGAAATGGATGCCAAATGGATGCAGGTGTTGAAGATAAAACCGAAAGAAGAATTTCCATTTCGAAAGTCATATATGATTGAAGATTTAATTGGTGCAAATGGTGCTTCACGTTTCCTTGAAATTACAGGTGGTATGTTAACCAGTTATAATGATCAGGGTGAACTGAGTTATGAAGTATTTGAAGCATCCGAGGCGTTGTCAGAAGGAGATATATTATCACTGGAAGAAAAATTTCTGGCTGGCCAGGGACAGAATATCACTCCTGCACGATACAGCAGCGATGCTTACGAAAATAAATTGATTTCTACACAGGTGAAAGTGCAGTTGGAAAGAGTAGCGCGTGTATTGAAGGTGGAAGGATATGCAAGGATCGATGCATTTGTGCGGATATATAATGTAGCAAAAATTGAAGTAGTATTTATTGAAGTGAATTCATTGCCTGGCATGACACCGGCAACCTGTATCTTTCACCAGGCAGCGATTGCACATTATCAGCCGTTCGAATTTATTGACCGCATACTTGATTACGGATTTAAGCGTTACAAAAAATCCACAGTTCTTAATTGAGTGACTAAGTGACTAGGTGACTAAGTGAAAAAAAATATATTTAAATTGAAACACTAATCACTAATTTATAATTTATAATTTAAAATTTATAATTTCCTAAGGTGTTCGAATTTCTCCGGTCTAAAACATTTCTTTTAAACGCAGCGCTTTCAGTAGTGATGGTAATTATATTGCTGGTTAGTACATATTACTGGCTGGGTGCATATACCAATCACGGAGAAACGATTGTTGTTCCTGATATAAAAGGGAAGCAATGGAAATTGCTCGTGAAAGAACTTGACGCAAAAAATCTGCGTTTGCTGGTTGCTGATTCTTCTGTATTTATTGTTGATAAACCGGGAGGTTTGGTTATTGAACAGGATCCTGCTCCGGGAAGCAGAGTAAAGGAAAACCGAACTGTATATGTTACCGTTTCTAAAATTGTTCCGCCTCAGGTTCGTGTTCCTGCAATTATTGATGTATCAGATCGTCAGGCAGAAGCTATTTTATTATCGTATGGATTGAAAACAGGTGCGCGTACTTACAAACCGGATCTTGCAAAAAATGCTGTGTTGGAGTTATTATTTAAAGGACGCACCTTACAGGTTGGGGATGAAATTCCAAAGGGATCGGTAATTGATCTGGTACTTGGTGATGGTTTCGGCAGTGTTGAACTTGGTATTCCGACATTAATTAATCTTACTTATGATGAAGCAATTTCATCATTGAAATTATCAGGCCTGATTCCGGGAACAATAACATTTGATAATGATGTAACAGATACATTACAAGCTGTAGTGTATCGTACTTTTCCGGAGCAGGGTGACACTTTAATGTTGAAGCAAGGACAATCAGTTAATCTTTATTTAAAAAAAGGAAATTAACAGTATGAAAAAATATTTGCAGTTTTTACTTCCGGTTATATATATAATACCTGTGCATCTGTTCGCTCAGGAAATTGTTGTTCCGCTGGATTACAATCCTTCCATAAAAAATTATATTGCAAAAAATGGTATGCAGGCTGCTAAGAGGGCACAGGTTTTACCAGGTGATACCTTATCACTTCCTTTCAATGATGATTTTTCAGAATCGGGAATTTATCCTTCTTCTTCCCGTTGGATGGATAACAAAGTTTTTATAAATTCTGATTTACCACGTGTTATGCCAACGGTAGGAGCTGCAACTTTTGATGGTCTTGATGAATTTGGAAATGCATATCTTCCGGGCTCATCAATTTCTGCATCCTGTGATGTATTAACTTCTAAACCATTATTTCTTTTTACAAATTTTCAGTCTGGAACAAACTACCAGATCAGCGACAGTATATATATAAGCTTTTATTTTGAGAAGAAAGGATATGGTGATGCTCCGGAAGTAAGCGACTCTCTCATTCTTGAATATTATCGTCCTTCACTTCAGGCATGGACGCGGGAATGGTTTTCTTTAGGTGGTGTAACTGCAGGTCAGGATACGGTATTTAATCAGGTGATTTTAAAGATTACTAATCCTGATTATCTGCAGGATGGTTTTCAGTTCCGCTTCCGTAATTATGGTAATCCTTCCGGTTCACTGGATAACTGGCATGTGGATTATGTAAGAGTTTTTGCATCAGCAGTTCCCGCTCCAATAGTTGACTATGCTTTTACAAATAATAGAAATAATGCATTGGTAACTTTTACTTCTATACCATGGAAGCATTATAAGGTTAATAGCAATCCTTCTGCATTAATGAAGAGTAATGAAACAATAAGTTATATAGTTTATCGTGATTTGCCTAATGTTAGTGCAGGTTTTAATCATCGTGCTTACGGTCCTGGTAATGTTATTGTCGGATCAATTGGTAACACAGGTGTAAATGCTGTGCCGCCTTACCAGAGATTGGATTACACCTATGCTATGAACTATGTTTTTCCAAATAACATTGAAGTAACGGATGACTCGTCTTACTTTGATCTTGTTGATTATTTTAACACACCGCAGGGTGGAGATATTATCTTATCAAATGACACTATACATTATCACCAGATTTTTTCTGACTATTATAGCTATGATGATGGAACATGTGAGCTTGGATATGATCTGATCAATGCTGCGAATGGAAAAATTGCTATGCGTTTTGATATGCTGCAGTCTGATACATTACGTGGTGTGAGAATATTTTTTACTCAACAGAATGGTGTTGTAAATACTAAACTGATAAATATTAAAGTGTGGAGCTCACTAAGTCCGGAAGTTTTATTGTTTCAACTTCCAAACCAGCTTCCCGCTTATGTTGACAGCATCAATGGTTTTGCAACCTATATATTTAATACACCTGTTCCTGCGTCAGGATTTTATATAGGTTTTCAGCAGGTTTCTCCTGACGGACTTCACCTTGGCTTCGACAGAAATACAGCAAGCAACAGTAAGATGTTTTACAATACATCAGGTACATGGAGTCAGGTAAGTGTGCTTCCTGGTTCATTTATGATACGTCCTGTTATTGGAGATTTTCCTTTGGTGGGCATTTCAACAATTAATCATGCACCTTCTTTAATTAACTGTTATCCTAATCCTACTTCAGGAGAATTATATATATATACGGATAACGATAAATTAATATATAATAAAGTAACTGTTACAGATGTTACCGGTCGTGTAGTTTTTGTTGCTCCGTATTCACCAGGAAAATTTGATTTGTCAGCATTGAAGTCAGGTATATATACTGTGCAGCTTTCCGGTGATGAAATAGTTTCCACTGCACAGAAGCTGGTAATCAACAATAAATAATGACTACAGAGGAGAATGAAATTGTTGATCCCGAATTAGGTGATCAGGAAGAACTTTTTGAGCATCACCGGATTATTGTTGATAAGGGCCAGAGTCCTCTCCGCATTGATAAATTTCTTTTCAGCAGGTTGCAGAATGTCTCACGAAACAGAGTACAGAATGCTGCTGATGCAGGTTCCATCCTCGTAAATGGTAAAAGCGTAAAAGCATCATATAAAGTTAAGCCTGCTGATGTAATTACTATCGTGATGGCACATCCGCCACGCGATATAGAATTATATCCTGATGATATTCCATTAAATATTATATATGAAGATGATCAGCTGGTAGTGATTGACAAACCTGCAGGAATGGTTGTTCATCCTGCATATGGAAATTACAGAGGAACTTTGGTGAATGCAATGGTGCATCATATGTATCCTGATCTTAACGGTGCTCCGATAAAATCAGAATCCATTCGTCCTGGTCTTGTTCATCGTATTGATAAAAATACTTCCGGATTAATTTTAATGGCTAAAACAGAAATGGCCATGACATACCTTGCAAAACAATTTTTCGACAGAACCATATCACGACTTTATTATGCACTTGCATGGGGTGATTTTAAAGAAGACACCGGTACTATAACAGGCCATGTTGGGAGAAGTTTAAAGGATAGAAAGATCATGGATGTTTATCCTGATGGAAGTTATGGCAAACATGCTGTAACGCATTATCGTGTGCTGGAGAGATTTGGTTATGTCACACTATTGGAATGTAAACTGGAAACAGGAAGAACGCACCAGATCAGAGTGCATATGAAACATATCGGTCATCCATTGTTCAGTGATGAAACTTATGGTGGAGATAAAATTGTGAAGGGAACCGTTTTTACCCGTTACCGCCAGTTTGTAGAAAATTGTTTCGAGCTGATGCCGAGGCAGGCACTTCATGCAAAAACAATCGGATTTAATCATCCGGTATTAAATAAAATCATGCACTTTGAGTCTCCTTTGCCTGATGATTTTAACGCTGTAATCCTTAAGTGGCGTAGCTTTGCTGCAAATAGAGAGGAAGATTGTTAATAATGTCGTTTTTGACCAGTGTAAAAAGGTAGTTAGCCAGTAGTAACAGGACTTTTACCAAATTAGCAAGAAATTATCTTTCATTTTGGTATCCACAATCTTACTTTTGAGAGATAAATCCACCACATTTATTTAATTCTTTTTAATCATGTTTCAACGTTTCGTCGCAATAGCGTTTTTGTTTACTTTTTTCCAGATGTCTGTATCGGCACAAATTACGTATTCTGCTAACCCTTCCAGATTACAACTTTATCCACGGGATGCTGATGACTCTGCTACTGTTGTTTTATCAGGTCTTGTGACAACAACACAATACAGTGATATTATTTTCACCTATTCAAAAAGTGGAGTGCTGAGTGATTCCACAATAACTAAGTTAACTTTCAACAACTCACAGGCACCTTTCTCAAAAAACTACCGGATTAAAACCGGAAAAACGCTATATAATTTCCGCATTTATCTGCGTCAGGGTGTAAGTAGTTTACAGGTATTGCGAGCTGATAGTGTTGTTTGTGGTGATGTATATATAATCAACGGACAATCCAATGCAACTGCAAATGCAACGGTTTCCGGCACTGATGCACCTTATTTGTGGATACGTTCATTTGGTAATCCTACATTAACACAATCATTAGCACAATCAGATACTACATGGGGCATTGCACAAGGTAATACAGGAAGTACCGCTTACTCCATAGGAGTGTGGGGAATCCGTCTTGCGAAAATGTTATGTGATAGTTTTAATATTCCAATTTGCATTATTAATGGTTCACGTCCCGGAACAAGTATCACTGAACATCAACCCTCAGCATCAAATCCCCAGGATCTGAATACATTTTATGGCAGACTGTATTACAGAACTATAAAAGCAAAAGTGAATCTTGCAGCAAAAGCAATGTTCTGGTGGCAGGGAGAAAATGACGGTGCTGCAATTGATGCTCCGCTTTATACATCACGTTTTGCATCATTACGTAGTGCATGGGCTCAACATTATCCTGCTGTTCAGAAAATTTTTATTGTACAGACAAGAATGGGTTGTATTGATGGTGCGCCGGAACAACGGCAGGTTCGTGAAGCACATCGTTCTTTCCGTTATATATATCCTGAAGTAAGAGTGATGTCAACAACCAATGTGAATGTTTTTGATGGATGTCATTTTAATGTTGCAGGATATCAGATTGTAGCTAAGAATTTATACAGACAGGTTTCAAGAGATTTATTCTCTGCATCACAACCTGTAACTGCTGATCCTCCTGATGTTGTTAATGCCGTATTCAGTAACAGTAACAATACTGAACTAACTATAACATTTAACCAGGATGTAGTTTGGCCGGCTTTGTTTAATGGCAATGATTTGAAAGATTATTTTTATCTGAATGCACCTGTAACTGTGGTAAGCGGAAGTTCCTCCGGTAATATTGTTAAGTTAAATCTCTCAGGTACAAGTAATGCTTTTAAAGTTTCTTATTTACCAAATCAGTATTACAATAACACTTTAGTAAATTATGATGGTCCATGGTTAACAGGAATGGATAATATTGGGGCATTAAGTTTTTACAGTTTTCCGGTTAGCAGTGGTTTATCAATATCTGCAAACAATCTCAGCATTTGTGCATCAGGTAATGCTGTGTTAACTGCTAATAAAACAGGAGAAATATTTCAATGGTATTTTAATGGAGGCATTATCAATGGTGCCAATACAAATCAGTATACTACAACAGTTCCAGGACAGTATTATATGACAATGAAAGATGCAAATAATATTGTGGTTACCAGTAATACACTAACTGTTGTTCAGGGATCTGCATCAACACCACCACAAATTACAAGTAACACCGGTAATTTCGATTTTTGTCAGGGTGGAGGAATAATACTTTCATCAAACATAAGTGCGAATTCTTATTTGTGGAGTACAGGTCATACCACTTCATCCATTAATGTTTTTGCACCGGGAACTTATACTGTTACTATTTTTGATGCTGTTGGCTGCTCTGCAACTTCAACACCTGTTATTGTTACACCTCACAACCCGAATCCGCCAACCATTCTTGCATCCACTACAATTTTTTGTTCTGGAGATTCTGTTCGTGTTATACCTTCTTATGGTACTGTTCTGCAGTGGTCGGTTAATAACTCCTCTGATTCTGCAATATATATAAAGGAGACATCGGTAATAACAGTTAACATTCAGGATGCCGAAGGTTGTGTGGTTACATCATTACCTCTCACACTTACTAAAGATGTTCCTCCTGTTCCGGTAATAACAGGATTGGCTTCCATTTGCCAGGGTGATTCAACAGTACTCACAGCATCTGGAACCGGAGCATTTCATTGGTCAACTTCTGAATCTTCAAAAAATATTACTATATATTCAGCAGGAACTTATTCTGTTAGTATGATTGACAGTGTTGGATGTAATGCAGCATCTGCACCTTTTAATGTTATTCAGAATCAACTGCCAACTGTTTCTGTTTCGGGAAATACACATGTATGTCCGGGTCAGACTATTCAACTCACAGCTTCCGGAGGATCAACATATATATGGTCAACAGGTGCAACCACTGCTGTTATTTCAACTATTGTAACCGGTGATTTTACTGTAACAGGACGTGATGCCAACGGATGTGCTAATGTAAGTCCAGTGTTTCATACTGATATCAGCGGACCACCTGTCACCATTTTACCAGCAACACCTTACTTCATGTGTTCAGGCAAAAGAGCAACACTTACAGCAACCGCACCAACAGCAATTGCATATCAATGGTATAAAGGAAACACTGTAATAAGTGGTGCAACAACTTCAACATATTCAGCAGGTGCTGCCGGAACCTATAAAGTGAAAGTTACAGATGCAACAGGTTGTACTGCCTATTCTGCAAATCTTGTTATAACTATTGCAACTACACCAGCTGCATCATTTACCGTAACAAATCAGTTTGATGTTTGCGCTGACAGCATGGTAACATTAACAGCAAATGCAGGAACAATGTTTACCTATCAGTGGCAGAAAGCTGGTATTAATCTTCCATCCGGAGTGTTGCAGGAATTGAATACAGTCAATAAAGGATCATACAGAGTAATTGTAAGCAGTCAGTATGGATGTACAAAAACTTCTTCTGCTTTAACGGTACCAATTCCATCACCAACAGCATCAGTAGTTGCCGGAGGACCAAAATCTTTTTGCAATGGTGATAGTGTTAAATTAACTGCTAATACCGGAGTTAATTATAACTATCAATGGCAACGTAATGGTACAAACATAGCCGGAGCAACGGCTGTTTCCTACACGGTAAAAACTGGTGGTACTTATCGCGTGCGTGTGTATAACCAGATGAGTTGCAGTGCTACTTCTGCAAATGTGGTAGTAACAGTTAATAATTGCAGCACACGATTAACTGATGATACAAATGTAGAAGAAGTGGTAATGGATGATGTTAATTTTAAAGTATATCCGAATCCTTTCAGTGATGTTGTAAATATTGTTCCTGATATAGAAACTGATGAGATATTTTTCTACCAGGTTCTTGATATGAGTGGACGTTTAATTCATTCCGGTGAAGTGGATGCTGTAAATAATTCCATTCCTTTGGATGAAGTTAAGTCAACTGGTATATATATACTTTCCTTGGAAGGAGTTTTTGGAAGAAGAAGTTATCGCTTAGAAAAGATTTCCTCTGAATGATAATTTTTTAGTGAATAATCATCAAAGGAATTTGTGATAAATTGTTTTTATCCGAAATAAGCAACATATAAGATCCGTTTTCCAGTGTGTTGAAATGAAGTGATTCAATTGCTTTAAATAATACTCCCTGCTTTTGCATCAATACTCTTCCCTGTTGATCTACAAGTGCTAAATCAAATACACCAGATGTGCTGTTTAATGCTTTCAGATGAAATACTCCATTGGAAGGATTCGGGTAGATGGTAAAATTTGAAGAAGCATAAAAAGGAACTGAAGCAATTACCCATGGAAGGGATACAGAAGTGCAATTGTTTAAATCAGTAATTCCTAAAGTATAACTTCCCGTTCCGGAAACAGCAATGTAGTTCATTGTATCACCCGGTAAAAGCTGGTTGTTTAAATACCATTGATAATTTAAATTCGGTAAAAGAGGTGTTGCAAGAGTATCATTATTTAAAACAATAACAGAAGGTGCCGGTGGATTAAATATATATACCGTGTCGTAATCCAACACAGGTGAAATGGGTCTTGTATATATATGGTAAGTGACATCAAGGATTCCAGGTTCACCTGCAAGTATGGATGTTGCATTTCCTGTATTACTAAATCCGTAAAAAATAATTCTTCCCAGTGAATCATCAGGTGCTCCGATGAATGGATCATCATCCCAAACCTGAACTTCATAATTTTCATTATTCAATTGTATAGTATCAATTGGAAAATAAACATTGCTGGTCTGGTTATTTATAATCAGGGAAGTTTCTAAATGCACGGAATTGGTATCGGTGATTTTCAGATACAGATCAGCAACATCAGAAACAATCCCATCACTGTATGCATCTGGAATGGAATTCACAGTTATACCTGTCAGATAATATTTAAATCCTGGTTGAGGAACAATTTCACGGGTTACTATATATATTCCTGCAGAATCATATTGCACTGAACCTGGTTGTTCAAGAGTTAAAGAATGACCATTACCAAATGTCCAGTTGTAAGAATATTCACCAGTAACTGTATTCTGCACAGTGCTTAATAAAGAAGAACAACCGGAATCAGGAATCATCTCAAAACCTGGATTATTTAATATTCCAGGTTCAACAATGCTTGGTAAATTAATATCAAAAGTCTGGCTACCTACCAACTGAATATCCGCTGTCACATTAATAACAGTTGTATATGTGCCGGCCTGAAGTGGAATTCCACTCACATTAATGCAACCCCAGATACTTTGATTGGGATAATAAGTGCAGTTTGGAAAAGGAGAGTTACAGGTCCATGTTAGTCCCGGTACAGTTCCCGTTACAGAATTCAACTGAACACTTAATATCTGAAGTCCCAGTGTTTCAGTTGGAAAAACAATCGTAAGATCCTGGTTATAATATACTCCTACCTGTGGAAGCGGAGAAGCGCCCGGATATACACCAGGCGTAGTTTGTGTACTGTCAATTGTACATTGAGCCATCGATACACCCAATGCAATAAGGAACATCATAACTACAGAAACAGTTCTTTTCATAATAGCTAAACTTTGAAGTAAAAATAAAGATAAATCATTCCGGAAGAGAGCACGATAAAAGTTATCAATATGAAAAACGTCAGGGAGGCGAATTAAGAGTAATATGCTATTTTTGGTCGCTTCCATAAAATTTATAAACTATGTTATTTCAACTTTCCGAAGAGCACCTGATGATACAAAAGGCTGCACGTGATTTCGCTAACAATGAATTAAAGCCTGGTGTTATTGAAAGGGATGAACATCAGAAATTCCCTGCTGAACAGGTGAAAGGAATGGCAGCTATGGGTTTCCTCGGAATGATGGTGGATCCGAAATATGGTGGAGGAGGACTTGACACTATCAGTTATGTGCTGGCTATGGAAGAAATTTCAAAAGTAGACGCATCGTGTTCTGTTATCATGTCGGTGAACAATTCATTGGTTTGCTGGGGACTGGAAAATTTTGCTTCAGAAGAACAGAAACAAAAATATTTGGTTCCATTGGCGAAAGGTGATGTGATTGGTGCGTTCTGTTTGTCAGAACCGGAAGCAGGATCAGATGCAACATCACAAAGAACTACTGCAATTGATAATGGTGATCATTATATATTGAACGGAACGAAAAACTGGATAACGAATGGAAGCACTGCAGAGTATTATTTAGTGATGGCGCAAACAGATGTTGCAAAAGGACATAAAGGAATTAATTGTCTGATCGTAGAAAAAGGTATGCCTGGTTTTACAATTGGTCCGAAAGAAAATAAATTAGGAATACGTGGTTCCGATACACATTCACTAATGTTTACAGATGTAAAAGTTCCGAAAGCAAACAGAATAGGAGAGGATGGATTCGGATTTAAGTTTGCGATGAAAACATTAACAGGTGGAAGAATAGGTATTGCATCACAGGCATTAGGAATTGCATCTGGAGCTTATGAATTAGCATTAGCCTATTCGAAACAACGCAAAGCATTTGGTAAAGAAATATCACAACACCAGGCTATACAATTTAAGCTGGCTGACATGGCTACGGAAATTGAAGCCGCACGTTTACTTTGTTTCAAAGCAGCGTGGTTAAAAGATCAGCATGGTGATTATGGTTTGGCAAGCAGCATGGCAAAATTATTTGCATCACGTGTTGCAATGGAAACAACTGTAGAAGCCGTACAGATACATGGTGGTTATGGATATGTAAAAGAATTCCATGTAGAGCGTTTAATGCG
>JBDTVD010000061.1:0-13938 GCA_040007375.1 Bacteroidota bacterium
TGTTTTAAGAAATTGTTTTTATCAACTGATGCAGAACTAATAAAACAGCAACCTATTTTTACTGCGAAGAAGCATGCTGAAAAGATATCATACAAAAGGAATACAGGAAGCCGGCGTGGATGAAGCAGGTAGAGGTTGTCTGGCAGGTCCTGTTACAGCAGCCGCAGTAATTCTTCATCCTGATAAAAGATTTAAGTGGTACAGTAAATTAAACGACAGCAAAAAACTTACACATGAAGTAAGAGCTGAACTGAGATATTATATAGAAGAAAACAGCATTGCATGGTCAGTTGGATTTGCTGATCATAAAGAAATAGATAAAATAAATATTTTAAATGCGACCTATCTGGCAATGCACAGAGCTATTTCCGGGTTACATACACAACCATCTATATTAATAATTGATGGCAATCGTTTTAAATCCTCTGTAGCCATTCCTCATCATTGTATTATTAAAGGAGATGGAATTTATCTCTCTATAGCAGCAGCTTCCATCCTTGCAAAAACACATCGTGATGAATTAATGCTGCAACTGCACAATGATCATCCGCAGTATGGATGGGATCACAACAAAGCTTATGCAACAGCTTTTCATCGCAATGCAATTGATCAGTTTGGCTTAACTCCTCATCATCGTTTGTCGTTTAATAATCCTGTTACACAACTTGAATTAGAGCTGGAGTATGAGGAGGAAGCAATTAACAACAGCATGTAAATAAGTATCACTCTTTATATAAATAAAAGATTATATATCAGGTAGCTTTGACGAAACCTGAATATGAAAAAACTGGTATCATCATCACTGTTATGTGCTTTTCTTTTTTTTGCTGCATTAGTTTCCATTCTCGCAGTGCAGCGGTGGAAAACAAAATCAAAAACAGAATCACATCTGGAATATATTAAGTGATGAGGTGATGAGGTGATGAGGTGATGAGGTGATGAAGTGATGAAGTGATGAAGTAAAAAATAGGTACAATTAAAAAAAATTTTTTCTCTGTGTTCTCTGTGCCTCAGTGAACTCTGTGTGAAACCAAATCATTGAATAGAAACAGAACACTACATATAGAAAAATCAAAGTCTTGTGTCTTGTGTCTTGATACTTGTGTCTTGATACTTCTGTCTTCCGTCTTCTGTCTTGTGTCTTGTGTCTTCTGTCTTCTGTCTACTGTCTACTGTCTTCTGTCTTGATACAAAAAAAAAGGATGCTTTTGATGAGCATCCTTTTTTATATAGAAGAAAATTATCTTTTACTGCACAATGAAATCAACGCGACGGTTCATTGTGTTGAGCTTACTTGCCATTGGGTCCTGCTCCCCTTTTGTTTCAACAGTTAAGCGTGATTCATCAATACCATACTGACTGATTAAATGTTTACGTACTGATTCGGCACGACGTTCTCCCAGTTTCGTATTACTCTTTTCATCACCTTGTGTATCGGTATTTCCTATGATTCTAACTTTCACTGCAGGATTGTTCTTCATAATTTTTGCAATCACTAACAGTCGGTCATGATAAACAGGTTTAACAGATGCAGATCCTAAATCGAAGAAAACAGAAGGTAAGAATCCTGTTCCTGTTCCATTTAAACCATTCGCTCCGTTTTCACCACTGCCATCTTTTGAAAGCGGAATTTCAATTCCCTGGAAGTTCACCAGTGAACCAGGTTTAGTATTTGGTTCCAGGTCACGACTGTCAGCAACACCATCATTATCGGTATCTATCTCCATTCCGTTTCCATCCACCTTTGCACCTTTTGCAGTAAACGGATCTCCATCTTTTGTATCAGCAACACCATCACCATCTGTATCCACTGCAGTTCCATCACCATATACTTTAACACCTTCCTGTGTGCTGTTATCTTTATCAAACAAATCACTTACACCATCTTTATCTTTATCACCCGACATGATATCTACTTTCTCTTTCATGTCAGCCAGATCATTATATACAATCTCCATCGGATTCACCCATTCCATTGGTTTGTTCTTTTTTCCAAAAGTGTAATTCACACCAACGTTAATCATAAAGTAATCGTCGTACTCTGATAATACTTTCACTGTTGCATCTACATTATCCACAAATGTTTTCCGGTAATCAAATGCAAGTCCTATATCTACTTTATTAATTTTATATTTAAATCCTAAACTCATCGGAATCATAATCTGCGACTCTGCTCCTGTTCTGCGTAATACTTTTGAACGAGAACTGCTGTCTGATGATACTTTACCATCGTAATTAAAGAAACCAATTCCCAGTGTTGTTACAAAGTGAAAATTTTTATTTCTGTTAAGGAAACTGATGTTACCAAAGTTGTAAGTCATCTCCAGTGTTCCTTCCACTAATGGAGATTCAAATATCTCTGCAGTTAATTTCCCACGCGAACCATTGGAATAAAAGAATACAGGATCTCCTGTTATGGTATCTACATAATCCACATCACGACCACTGAATTTTGAAATCATTCCACGCGCACGAAGTCCAATACTGTGACTAACCTGGTAGTGTACCTGCCCACCAAACGAAGGTTGAAATTCCCCCTGCTCCAATATCCTGTTCTTGGTACTGTCACCACCTAAAATATCACCCAGCAAGTGACTTACACCAACAGAAACACCAACCGACCAGCGATCGTAAGTATTTCCTTTTGGTAAGCCGTAAGTTGTTGTTTGTTGTGCATTCAGATTCAGTACTGTTAACAGACTGATGATAACCAATAGAATTTGTTTTTTCATCTGTTGATGTTTTGTGTTTAGTGTACTATATAATCTCAAAAAAATATGCCGTGTGCCTCTGCATGTAAGTGCAATAGTAATTATTTTCAGCATCACTTTGATCTGACTTTCAAATAGCTGATGGATTTTAAATAACAAGGAATCGTGTAAAATGATGTTCCCTTTGGTAATGTGGCAGTATTGATTGGCAGTCGTGGTTTTAAGAAGGGTAAATAATATATATCAGTTTTTCGTCACTATGCTGATATATTATTTTCTTCAGATCCTCATCCTGTGCAGGCCCGCACTGCGTTTATGCTCTATTTGCGACAATATAAATTTCAGATGTGCATGATCATTTACAAAGTCCATATCATCCGACTCAATAAAAAGTACAGGTATATCACTTAGTGTTGTGAGATAACGATGATACGATTCGGAAACCTTGTGCAGATATAGCTCACTGATCTCCTTTTCAAAACTTCTCCCTCGTTTATTAATATTCCGGCTTAAGGCAGGAGTGGTTTTATCAAGGTATATAATGAGATCCGGTTTCCTCAATGTGGGTAACATCATTTCAAAAAAACGGGTGAACAGCTTCAGTTCATCATCCTGCAGGTTCACCTGGGCAAACAGCAACGACTTTTCAAAAAGATAATCCGTTACCAGCAATCTGTCCTGCTCCACACTTTCTTCAATTTTCTGCTTCAGTTGCTGGTATCTTTCAGCAAGAAATGAAAGCTCCAGCGGAAAGGCATAACGATCCGGTTGCTGGTAAAACTGTGGAAGAAAAGTGTTATCAGCAAACTCCTCAAGCGCAAGTAAGGCATTCTGACGATGTGCTATGATACTGGCCAGCGAAGTTTTTCCGGCTCCTATATTACCTTCAACAGCTATAAAACGGTATGTAAATTCCTTGCTCATCAGCCGCGAAAATAAGTAAACGGGGATTGAGCCATCAGGTGATTTATCAACGGATCTGCAATTCTGTTACTGAACCATCATCCATACATTCAGCCAGTAAGGTCAAAGTATCTTTATGAAGTACAGGATGAATGAATGAAGGAACTATCTCCGCCAATGGAACCAGCACAAATCTTCTTTCCTGCAATAATGGATGTGGAATGGTAAGTTCCGCTGTTTTTATAACATCTGTATTATAATAGATAATGTCAAGGTCGATTATTCGTGGTTCCCATTTCCGGTTTCTTTTTCTTCCCATTTGATTTTCAATACCAAGTAGCAGATGAAGTAAATCCAAAGCAGCTAAATCAGTAGAAATCCGGATGGCCTGGTTGTAAAAAGATTGCTGGCTGGTATCACCCCAGGAAGCAGTTTCATAAATCTTTGATTGAAGTTTGATGGAACCTGCAGATGATGCAATTAAGTTATTTGCTGTATGAAGATGATGCTGTCTGTCACCCATATTTGAGCCGAGCATTATTACCACTTCATTCATGCAGCGAAAGTACATAAGTGTAATTCCGCAATGCGGGAAACAGGCAGTTACAATTGATTATGTTAAAAACTAAAAACCGCCGGATAGCCCTTCCACACTGCAAGTTGTCTAATTTCGCGTGGAATTTTACAGAGAAGAATGGCAAAGAAATTAGATCATAATTATACAGAAGACAGCATACAAAGTCTTGACTGGAGGGAGCACATTCGTCTTCGTCCCGGGATGTACATTGGTAAGTTGGGTGATGGTACTCACCGTGATGATGGTATTTATGTGTTGCTTAAAGAAGTTATTGATAACTCCATTGATGAGTTTGTAATGGGTTACGGACGTATCATCGATATTGAAATAAGCAATGGAAAGGTTAAAGTAACTGATAATGGTCGTGGAATTCCTTTAGGGAAAGTGGTGGAATGTGTTAGCAAGATTAACACCGGTGGAAAATATGACAGTTCTGCATTTCAGAAATCAGTTGGATTGAATGGTGTGGGAACAAAAGCTGTGAATGCATTGAGTTCTTATTTTAAAGTAGCATCCGTTCGTGAAGGAAGAACTACTTGGGCGGAATTTTCAACGGGAGAACTGAAGCAGCAGAAAAATAATACAGCATCTCCGGAACAAAACGGAACTACCATATTATTTGAACCTGACAACAGTATTTTTACTGATTACGAATACAAGAGTGAATATATAGAAAGTATGATACGTAATTATACTTTCCTCAATGTTGGATTAACTATTAAATATAACGGACAGGAATTCACCAGTAAAAACGGATTGCTTGATCTGTTACAACATAACTTGAGTGATGAACCTTTGTATCCTGTTATTCATCTTAAAGGAAAAGATATTGAAGCTGCATTTACACATACATCATCTTACGGTGAAGATTATTATTCATTCGTAAACGGACAACATACAACACAAGGTGGAACACATCAGGCAGCATTCCGTGAAGCCATTGTAAAGACAGTGCGCGATTTTTATAAAAAAGATTTTGATCCGAGTGATGTTCGTACTTCCATCGTTGCAGCATTAAGCATCCGTATACAGGAACCGGTATTTGAATCACAGACAAAAACAAAATTAGGATCGCAGAATACTGAACCGAACGGACCATCATTACGAAACTGGATTAATGATTTTGTTTCCACCAACCTTGATAATTATCTGCATAAACATCCTGAAATTGCAGATCGCTGGCTGAAGAAAATTCAACAGAGTGAAAGAGAACGCAAGGAAATTGCAGGTATTAAAAAGCTGGCTAATGAACGTGCGAAAAAAGCAAATCTGCACAATAAAAAACTTCGCGATTGCAGAGTGCATCTCGACAATATGAAAAATCCTGACCGTTTAAATTCTACACTTTTTATTACGGAGGGAGATTCAGCAAGTGGTTCTATTACTATTGCACGTGATGTAAATACACAGGCTGTTTTTAGTTTGAAAGGAAAACCATTGAACTGTTTCGGTCTCACAAAAAAAATAGTGTATGAGAATGAAGAATTCAACCTCCTTCAGAATGCATTAAATATTGAAGATGGAATTGAAGGATTGCGTTATAGCAGAGTAGTAATTGCAACAGATGCTGATGTGGATGGAATGCACATCCGTTTATTGCTGCTTACTTTCTTCCTGCAGTTCTTTCCTGAACTGGTAAATAACAATCACGTATATATATTGCAGACTCCTCTGTTTCGTGTAAGAAATAAACAGGAAACTATTTATTGTTATTCAGAAGCTGAAAAGAACAAAGCCATAGAAAAGTTAGGTGCAAAACCAGAGATCACACGATTTAAAGGATTGGGTGAAATTTCTCCTGATGAGTTCAAAGCATTCATCGGGAAAAAAATAAAACTGGAACCGGTAACATTAAGCGGAGAATCGTCACTGCATGGTTTGCTTGATTATTACATGGGAAAAAATACTCCGGAGCGCCAGGAGTTCATCATCAACAATCTGAAGATCGAAGATGAACTGGATCCGGTGAAAGAAGATTCAGAAGAGCTTATTGAAGCTTAATTGATTTACGAAGTACGAATTACGATTTAAATAATTTAGAATTTATAATTTATAATTTAGAATTTAGAATTTCTTTAACGGTGAGTGATAATACTAAAATCAACCAGCATCAGCAACACGGTCCTGTCGCCGATATGTATGAAACCTGGTTTCTTGATTATGCATCTTATGTAATTTTAGAACGTGCAGTTCCTTATCTGGATGATGGACTGAAACCTGTTCAACGTCGTGTTCTGCATGCAATGTGGGAACTGGAAGATGGTCGTTATAATAAAGTAGCAAACATCATTGGGCATACTATGAAATATCATCCTCACGGAGATGTTTCCATTGGTGATGCATTGGTAGGAATCGGACAAAAAGATTTATTGATTGATCGCCAGGGAAACTGGGGTAATATATATACAGGAGATGGTGCTGCTGCATCACGTTACATTGAAGCACGACTAAGCAAGTTCGGGCTGGAAGTAATATTCAATCCAAAGACAACCATCTGGCAGGCATCTTACGATGGAAGAAATAAAGAACCTGTTGCTCTACCTGTAAAATTTCCATTGTTACTGGCATCAGGTATTGAAGGTATTGCAGTTGGATTAGCCTGTAAAATACTACCTCATAATTTCTGTGAACTGATTGAAGCAAGTATTGATTCATTACGTGGTAAAACCGTAAACCTGCTTCCTGATTTTGCAACAGGTGGCATAGGTGATTTTTCGAAATACAATGATGGTTTGCGTGGAGGCAGAATCCGTGTTCGTGCAGTGATTGAAAAGCGTGATCGCAAGACATTGGTGATAAAAGAAATTCCTTATGGAAGCAACACCAGCTCGCTTATTGATTCTATTCTCCTTGCCAATGAAAAGAATAAAATCAAAATAAAAAAGGTTGAAGATAATACTGCTGCAGAAGTAGAAATTGTAATTCATCTTCATCCCGAAAGCAGTGAAGACACTGATAAAACTGTTGAAGCACTGTATGCATTTACGGATTGTGAGATCAGCATTTCTCCAAACAGTTGTGTAATACTTGATGGTCGTCCGCAGTTTTTAAGTGTGAATGAAATACTACGCATCAGCACGTTAAACACACAGGAATTATTGCGTCGTGAATTGCAGATCCGTTTGAATGAACTCAACGAAGACTGGCATTTTTCATCACTGGAAAAAATATTTATTGAGAAGAGAATCTATCGCGACATTGAAGAATCTACGACATGGGAAAGTGTAATAGAAACTATTCATGCAGGACTGAAACCTTATCGCAAAAAATTAAATCGTGATATTACTGATGAAGATGTAGTTCGTCTTACAGAAATTAAAATCAAACGTATTTCCAAGTTCGATGCTTTTAAAGCTGATGATCATATAAAATCACTGGAAGAAGAAATTAAAGAAGTAAAAGAAAATCTGGATAACCTGAAAAATTATGCGATTGCTTACTTTAAAAATCTGCTGAAGAAATACGGCAAAGGAAAAGAGCGCAGAACAAAAATTGCAGAATTTGAAACTATTGTTGCTTCACGTGTAGTGATGAATAATTCGAAACTGTATGTAAACCGTACAGAAGGATTTATTGGTTCAGGATTAAAGAAAGATGAGTTTGTTATTGATTGTTCTGATATTGATGACGTGATTGCTTTTACTGCTGATGGTAAATTTAAAGTGGTGAAAATTGATGAGAAAGTATTCATCGGAAAAAATATTATTCACGTTGCTGTATTCAGTAAAGAAAATGAAAACACTATATATAATATGATTTACCAGGATGGCAGTCGTGGTGCTGTGATGGTAAAACGTTTTAATATTGGTGGTGTTACACGTGATAAAGAATACGATCTCACAAAAGGATCTGCTGAAAGTAAGGTGTTGTATTTTAATATTGGTTCACCTGTTACTGCTCCTGTGGTAACTGTAAAACTGAAACCAAAACCAAAACTGCGCAACATGGAATCTGTTGTTATTTTTGGTGAGTTACTTATTAAAGGACGTTCATCAATTGGTAATGTAGTAACGAAATTCCCTTACGCAAAAATTGTAGAGAATTCATCCGGTCACGATGAGAAAAAACAACTGGAAATAAAACCTGTTGCATCGCAAACAAAAACACAAACTAAGCTGGAGTTGTAACTATATCCTATGACACAAGACATCAGATGGGAGCAGCGGTTTTCCAATTATGTGAAAGCACTTCATAAATTAACACAAGCTGTAGATTACATTCGGAAGAATGTTGCAGATATGGAGGATTCTAAGGAACTAAAAAGTATTAAAGTTCTGGACGAGATCATTAAAGAAGGATTGATACAACGTTTTGAATATACGCATGAGCTTGCATGGAATGTGATGAAAGACTTCGCAGAATATCAAGGTAATTTTCAGATAAAAGGTTCGAGAGATGCTACGCAGGAAGCATTTAAAATGGAGCTTGTAACTGATGGTGAAGTATGGATGGATATGATTTCAAGTAGAAACAAAACATCGCATACCTACAATCAACAAACTGCTGATGAAATATTCCGCAGTATATTGGACGAATATTATCCGGCATTTACTCAGTTCAATATAACAATGGAGCAATTACGTTCGGGTAATCAAAAAAAATTATTTGAAGAATAATGCAGTATGGTCTGAACGAAATAACGATTAAAAAAATACAAAATATTTTTTCTTCATATCCTCAATTGGAGAAAGCAATTATTTATGGTTCACGTGCAAAAGGAAATTACAAGCCTGCTTCTGATATTGATCTTACACTTTTCGGAGAGACGTTAACATTCGCTTCACTACAAAAAATGGAGAGGCAATTGGATGATTTATTGATGCCTTATAAAATTGATCTTTCCATCTTTCATCAGATTTCTAATCCGGATCTGATTGAACATATTGTCCGTGCTGGAAAGGTTTTTTACGAGAGTAAGGAAGGAAATTATCCTACAGAAGGAATCATTTGAGATAAAACACAAAATATGTAGGTTTTACCTCTGTTTTCTTACTGATTGATTGCGTTTCCTTTTTACCTTTGGCAAGTACCATTAGTACGATTCCCTCTATGCCAAGACTGCTTAAATTAATCTACCTCACTCTTATTTGTTTTTCTTTTTTTTCCGCCTCTGCGCAGTATAATGCATTGTGGATTCCAGATACATTAACTGGTTCTACTTTCAATCTTACTGTAAAGGATACTTTCCGTCAGTTCTTTCCAGGACAACAAACAATTACAGAAGCAGTAAACGGTAACTGGTGGGGACCAACTCTCATTTTCAACAAAGGACAAAATGTTCAGTTGAATGTAATCAACAATCTTACTGATACAACAACAATGCACTGGCATGGTGTACATCTTCCTGCAATTGCAGATGGTGGTCCTCATCAACCTGTTCCTCCTGGTACAACATGGTCACCATCTTACACTGTTTTAAATAATGCATCAACATATTGGTATCATCCGCACTTGCACATGATGGTTGAAGAGCAGGTGAACATGGGCATTGGTGGTTTTATAATTATTCGTGATACAGCAGAAGCAGCATTAAATCTTCCACGCACTTATGGTGTTGATGATATTCCTCTTGTTTTAACTGACAGAAGATTTGATGCAAGCAACCAGATTGTGATGGCACATTTTGGTGATACTATGGTAGTGAATGGAACTATCAATCCTCAGTATACTGTTCCTGCACAAATTGTACGAATGCGTATTTTAAACGCAGCACCTGAACGTTTTTATCGTTTTGGTTTCAGTAACAATGCAACATTTCGTGTGATAGGAACTGATGGTGGATTAATGAATGCTCCAAGTTCGCAAACACGTTTTACACTCGCTCCGGGTGAACGTGTTGAAATACTTGTAAATTTTGCAGGTCTTACAGGTACCAGTGTTGATCTTGTTGCATATAATAATTCATTGCCTGGTGATGTTGCCGGTGGCTCTCCCGGAACAGGTGTTTTTGCAAATGCATTAGGTGCACGTCAATTTAATATGCTGCATCTCAACATTGGTACAATGACTGCAAATCCTGTAACAACATTTCCTGTTACATTACTTAACATCACTTATCCAACTGCAGCAAGTGCAACTGTAACACGACATGTAACAATGTCTGATGGTGGTGCAGCTTGTCCTGCAGGTTTCAGTGGCTGCGGAATGCTTGATTCAGCTTTTTTTAATATCAATGTAATCAATCATACCATCATATTAAATACAACAGAGATCTGGGAGATACAAAATGTTTCTGCTTTTGCACATCCATTTCACATGCACAATGTTCAGTTTTATATATTGGACAGAAATGGTGTTGCTGCTCCTGCTTATGAAAAAGGATGGAAAGATGTAATGCAGGTAAGGCCGGGAACTACTGCACGTTTTGTTACACGATTTACAGATTATGCTGATAGTATTCGTCCTTATATGTATCACTGTCATAATTTATTTCACGAAGATGGTGGCATGATGGGACAGTTTGTTGTGATTGATACTATGCGTCCTCCTGATGCAATTTTGCTTGCAAGTGATTCCGTTATCTGCGCCGGCGAATGCATTTCCTTTACAGGAACAGCAGCAACAAATGTGGATCATTATCAATGGAGCTTTCCCGGAGGCTCACCTGTATCTGATACCGTTCAACAGGTTACTGTTTGCTATTCAACACCGGGAATATATAATGTTACTCTAATTGAAAGTAATCAGTCAGGAGCAGATACATTAATCAAACAGAATTTTATAACCGTTCAGGCTTTACCTGTTGTTACATTATCAGCAACAGATTCAGTATGTCTCAATTCAGGAAATGTTACACTTACAGGAAATCCTGCAGGAGGAATATATAGTGGATTACATGTAAGTGGAAATTCTTTTTCGCCTGTTGCAGCAGGAAGTTTCTCTGTAGTTTATCAGTATACAAATGGCAACGGATGCACTAATTCCGATACTGCAATCATAGTAGTAAACAATCTTCCATCTGTTACATTAACAGTACAGGATACTGTTTGTGTAAACAGCAGTAACATCAGTCTGAATGGAAATCCTTCCGGTGGTATATATAGCGGACCAGGTGTAACGGGTTCATTTTTTAATCCTGCATCTGCAGGAACAGGTACCTTTATTTTGTATTACAATTATACGGATGCACATGGATGCAATAGCAGTGACTCAGAAGTAGTTTTTGTTGCTGATACAACTCCGGTGCATATTAATACTTCCGGTTCTTTCTGTGATAATGCAGGAATAATTGCTTTGAGTGCAACACCTTCAGGAGGAGTTTTTTCAGGAACAGGGGTTTCAGGAAATAATTTTAATCCGCTTACCAGTGGTGCAGGAAATCACATCATCACTTATGTTTATACCAATTCAAATGGTTGTGTTTCCGGTGATACATCATTAATAGCTATTCATGCACGACCTGTTGTTTCGTTAACCGGTCCTGATAGTATTTGCCTGAACGCTGCTGCTGCCATTCTTACAGGAACACCTTCCGGTGGAATATATAATGGTGCAGTTACTGATTCTGTATTTAATCCCGCTGCACTGGGAGCTGGAAATCATACTGCTTTCTATTTTTATACAGATAACTTCGGATGTTCCAACTCAGATTTATTACAGGTTACAGTAATTGATGTTCCTGCAATAACTTTCACTGTTCCTTCTACAGTTTGTTCGAATGAAAACCAGGTTACTCTTGTTGCATCACCAGCAGGAGGTGTTTTTTCCGGAACAGCAGTTAGCGGAAATGTTTTTGATGTGACTGCAGTAACTCCGGGAAATTATTATATATATTACCGGATCAACGGTCTCTTCGGATGTACTTCAGAAGATTCTGTTTTAATTTCCGTACTGGCTGCTCCACAGGTTCAGCTTGATGCTGTTAATCCACTCTGTATTTATGAAGCACCTATTACATTAAACGGTACTCCTGCCGGAGGAATTTATTCAGGTGCAGGCGTAACAGGAAATATTTTTGATCCTTCCGGTGCAGGAGCTGGTTCGCATGTCATTACATATATATATATAACAGCACAACTCTGTATTGATTCTGCTTCTATAACAATTGTGGTTCACAGCAGTCCTGTTGTTGATCTCACCGGACCATCAGCATTGTGCATTGATGAAAATGCAGTGATATTATCCGGAACACCAACAGGCGGATCTTATAGTGGTGCCGTAAACGATTCTCTTTTTGATCCTGCTGTAACAGGTGCAGGAAATCACCTTGTTTATTATTCTTACACTGATTTATCTGGATGTTCAGCGTCAGATTCATTACAGATTACCGTGAATGACATCTCCCCTATTTCCTTTTCAGTTCCTGATACAATATGTTTAAACAATGGTTTGCTTTCATTAACAGCAACACCGGTTGGAGGTGTATTCAGTGGTGCAGGTGTAAGCGGGAATTCATTTTCTCCATCTTTAACAGGAGCCGGAAGTTTTTATATATATTATAATTATCCGGGAGCATCCGGTTGTGCTTCCAGTGATTCTATACTGATTACTGTTTTATCAGTTCCTGTTGTAACATTAGACTCCATTTCACCAAAATGCCTGAACGGCACAACTGCTTCACTTAATGGTCTTCCTGCGGGTGGAATATATACAGGAAGCGGAGTAACAGGATCTTCATTCGATCCGGCAGTTGCAGGAATCGGAACGCACACTATTACATATATATATACAACTCCACAGGGCTGTTCTGATTCCGCCTCTATACCTGTAGTTGTAAATAACATACCTAATGTGAGTATCACAGGACCTTCTTCAGCATGTGCCAGCGATGGACCTGTTACTTTCCATGGTAGTCCTGCTGGTGGTGAAATAACAGGAACAGGAATAACCAACAATGGATTTGAACCTGCAGTAAGCGGACCCGGAACATTTACTTTGCATTATATGTATGGCGATGCAAATGGCTGCTATAATTATGATTCAATTGTGATAACTGTTTATCCAACTCCGGTAGTTGTTCTTACTGCTCCTGATACGGTATGTCAAGGAAATGATGTAACACTTCTGGGATCGCCATCAGGTGGAACTTATAATGGAACAGGTGTTACTGACAGCACGTTCCATTCAGCCGTTGCTGGTCCGGGAACATTTGTTATGACTTATAATTATTCTGACACCAACAATTGTCCGTCATTTGATCAGACAACTGTTTTTGTTGAAAATAATCCGGTTGTAACTGTTACAATTCCTGATACTGTATGTTTAAATAACGGAATTGTAAATTTATCAGGTACACCAAATGGAATTCAGTTTTCAGGTGCCGGAGTATCAGGCAACCAGTTTGATCCTCTTGTTCCCGGTGCAGGTAATACTTACATTATATATAGTTACACCGGAGTAAACTGCACAACTATTGATTCATCATTACTTTTTGTTGATGCATGTATTGGTATTGCTGAAGAGGAGACAGAATGGATTCATATTTATCCAAACCCTGCAACACAAAACATTCTTGTAACAACAAATTCAAGAGTTGATGAAATAACACTCTTTGATTCGTTCGGACGTGAGATTTACAACAGCAAAGGATCAGTTAAAACTTTTATTCCTCTTGGAAATGCAGAAGCAGGAGTGTTGTTGCTCCGTGTTAAAAAAGATGGAAAATATTTTTACAGGAAAATAATCAAACTTTAGTTGGGAGTTATTAGTTCGGAGTTCGGAGTAATTATTTTAACTTTATAGGTCGCACATTTTCAGCACTCAGCACTCAGCACTCAGCACTCAGCAATCAGCAATCAGCAATCAGCA
>JBDTVD010000062.1:0-13853 GCA_040007375.1 Bacteroidota bacterium
TAACCGGAGATCATATGCATGTAACCATCACCATTATGCGGGAATGTAGTCACTACGCTTCCATAATATCCGCAGTTGAAATAATCAGGTGTTAAGTTTCCGACAAACCAATCGTGGCAGCGTTGCAATTGTTGCATGTCATCAGGACAAGTATCAGCAATTTCAAAATCGCCATTACTGAGCAAGCTTTGCGCGTTTGCAAAATGCGCATTAATCAGAAACAGTTTTATTAAACAGTAGTATATAATTTTCATAAGGGAATTTGATCCTGTTCATTGAATGCAGACAGCGGATTGTAGTGATTCGTTGCATTGTTCTTTTGAAATTTGATAAGTTAAAAACTACTCTGTCGTTAATTCGAAATTGGATATTGTGAAGAACTGCTCTTTCGAATTTTTATTC
Source organism: Bacteroidota bacterium (assembly GCA_040007375.1). GTDB lineage: Bacteria > Bacteroidota > Bacteroidia > AKYH767-A > OLB10 > JANOXC01. Next base: position 403 of record JBDTVD010000062.1, read on the forward strand.
AATGCAACTGTACTCAACCTGCATGCCTTACGGCATAATCACACACACAAGGCTCGCGCTGCCTCCCTGGGCCGGCAGGGCCCCGTTCATGGAGTGCAACTGGGTCTTTGCTGGCTGATGTGATTAACCAACAATTTTTCTATCGTATTAAATAGTGTGAAAGTTCAAGCATCTATTCAACTATTGCAAATACCAAGGTTGCACTCCATAAACTGGAATCGGTTGCTGTCGCCTAAAAAAGCTAATTATTAATTTTTCATTTTTAATTATTCATTTAAAAAATGTTACCAGTTCTGATGGTGAAATCTGTGTTTTAGTGATGAAAGATTTTTCTCAATAAAATATATATGATGGTATAAATAATTATCACTCTTTGAATAAGGACTAAGTGACTAAGTTTATTTTTTCGATTGCCAAATTAGTTAATTGGCAAATGGAGTGATAAATTATCAATACAACTAAATCATGTCTTGATACTTGATACTTGTGTCTTGATACTTTACTCACAACTAAACTCCGAACTCCGAACTAATCACTCCGAACTCACAACTCATCACTCACAACTAAACTCCGAACTCCGAACTAATCACTCCGAACTAATCACTCCGAACTCACAACTCATAGCTCACAACTAAACTCCGAACTCCGAACTGATCACTCCGAACTATATAATTTTACAAACTGAAATACAAACAGTAAATCATGTACGATTATTTTAAAGGACAGCTTACCACGTTAACACCCACTTCAGCAACTGTTGATTGCAATGGTGTTGGATACCTGCTTCATATATCACTCACTACTTTTGCTGCAATAAAGGAACTGAAACAGGTGAAACTGCTGGCTCACCTGATTGTGAGGGAGGATGCACAGGAGCTGTATGGTTTTTTCACAGAAGAAGAGCGGCAGTTATTCCGGCAATTGATCAGTGTGAGTGGAGTGGGAGCTTCAACAGGAAGAATCATTTTATCATCCATGCCTGCTGATGAACTGCGTTCGATAATTGCTTCCGGCAACAGTGCAGCTTTACAGAAAGTAAAAGGCATCGGAGCGAAAACTGCTCAACGTATCATTATCGATCTGAAAGATAAAGTGCTGAAATCAGGTTCAGATTTCGTTATTTCATCGGCACCACACAATACCATCCGTTCTGAGGCGTTAAGCGCTTTACTCATTCTCGGATTCGGTCGCCCGAATGCAGAAAAAGCCATCGACCAGGTATTGCGCCAGTCACCATCAGCATCAGTAGAAGCAGTTATAAAAACAGCATTAAATCTGTTATAAAAAACACTTCTTATATCTGATAAAAACAAGAGCGTGCTTGTTGGCTTTTTATGCTATTTTAGGCGCCTCAAAAAAAACATTGCCACTACTTTGAAGTCCATTAAGAACTACGCCCTTGTTGCGCTTCTTTTAGTATCATTCTTCGGAATGGTGCTTGGCTTCGACGTTCCTATGAACAATCTGGGTTACAACAGCTTTGGTGTTCAGGATGCGTTGATGGCACCTCCTGACACAGGAAAAAAAGATACACTGCATTATCCTTTTGACGACCGTTATTCTGATCCTTTAAATTCGCACAGTGATGTTAATGGCTTGTATCTGCACGATCCTTCTAACATTAAGATGGATATTGAATACAATCCGGATGAGAGACAATATGATATTTATGAGCGTATAGGAAAGCAGTTCTACCGTAATCCCAGTTATCTCACTTTTGATGAATATGTAGATCATGAATATGAAAAATCTACTAAAGATTACTGGAAGCAGCGTGCGAATGAAGAGAGTGCTACTCAGAAAAAAGGTTTTGCTCCAAGGCTCTATATCGGTGGAGAAGCATTTAACCGGATTTTCGGAGGAAACACAATTGATATCCGTCCTCAGGGTTCAGCGGAATTAAGTTTTGGTCTGCAGTTTTCACGTTACGACAATCCAACTCTTCCGGAGAAACAAAGAAAAAATACCACCTTCGATTTCAAAGAAAAAATACAGTTGAATGTTATTGGTAACATCGGTGAGAAACTGAAAATCACTACTAACTATAACACAGAAGCAAGTTTTGATTTTGAAAATAAACTGAAGCTGGAGTATACCGGACAGGAAGATGAAATCATTAAAAAGATTGAAGCTGGTAACGTAAATCTTCCTCTTACCGGTTCACTGATACAGGGAAGTCAGAGTCTTTTTGGTATTAAAACACAATTGCAGTTTGGAAGGATGACGGTTACCACCATCTTCTCGCAACAAAAAGGTAGTACTTCACATATTGCTGTTGAAAATGGTGCAACTACAACACCGTTTGATATCACAGCGGATCAATACGAATCAAATAAACATTATTTCATTGGTCAGTATTTCCGTAATAATTATGATGCTGCATTATCGAATCTTCCTTTTATAAATTCACCGGTAAATATTACGAAGATTGAAGTTTGGAGAACTAATACAGTAAACTTTACAGATAACAACAGAAATATTGTTGCCTTACTCGATCTTGGAGAAAATAAATTTTATAACACCAGTGTTCCTGCTCTTATTAATAACAGTCTTCCATTTAATGTTGGTTATCCCAGTGATTCATCAAACAGTTTATACTATCAGCTTACACATAATCCTGCTTATACATCAGTTCGCCAGTTCGACCAGGCAGCATCTGTTATGTCATCCATTCCGGGTTTCCAGGGATCGAAAGATTATGAGGTGATACTGAATGCACGAAAGCTGGATCAGAATAAAGATTTTACATTCAACCGTCAGCTCGGATATATATCATTAAATCAACCACTCAATCCGAATGATGTACTTGCTGTTGCTTATGAATATACAGTTGGTAATAAAGTATATAAAGTTGGTGATTTAACAACGGATAATATTCAGGAACCCCAAACACTTCTCTTAAAACTTATTAAAAGTAAAATCACCAATACTTCTCTTCCTACATGGAACCTGATGATGAAGAATATATATTCTCTTGGAGGGTATCAGATTGAGAAGGAAGATTTTAAACTGGATGTATTATATTATGCAGATACTATTGGAACACGATTGAATTTTATTCCAACCATTCCTGAGGATGTAAACATTTATCAGAAACCATTAAACCGTTTATTGAACCTCGATAGATTAAATGTAAATAATGATCCTCGTCCTGATGGTGAATATGATTTTATTGAAGGAGTAACGATCAACACTGCAAATGGAAGAATTATTTTCCCTGTGCTGGAGCCGTTCGGTGGTTACCTTCGTTCGAGAGCGTTGAATGATTCTGTTGCGAATAATTATTCATTTGATATTCTTTACGACAGTACACGTGCACAGGTATTGCAGAAGCCGGAAAAAAATAAATTCAGTTTAAAAGGAAGTTATAAAAGTAAATCATCAAGCGAAATTTCTCTGAATGCATTTAATATTCTCGAAGGATCGGTGAAGGTGACAGCAGGAGGAATTCCACTTACGGAAAATGTAGATTACACGGTTGATTATAATCTCGGAAAAGTAAAAATCATTAATCAGAGTATTCTTCAGTCGAATACAAAACTTGACATCTCCGTAGAAAATAATTCACTGTTCAGTATTCAATCAAAAACGATGATGGGTTCGCGTTTTGATTATGTAATCAATAAAGATTTTTCATTAGGTGGTACTATACTTCGTTTGAATGAACGACCTATTACACAAAAAGTAAATATTGGTGATGAACCGATAAGCAACACTATCTGGGGTGTTGATGGAACGTATCGCACGGAATCACGATTTATAACAAAGCTCGTTGATAAGCTTCCTTTCATCTCTACAAAAGAACCATCTAATGTAACATTCACCGGTGAGTTTGCCAACCTGATTCCAGGTAACAATAAAGCAATTGGTAAAAATGGTGTTGCATATATTGATGATTTCGAAGGAAGCCAGTCAACAACTGATTTAAAAAATATTGGATCGTGGATGATATCCAGTACACCAAGTGGACGTTTCCCGGAAGGTTCGCTGGATAATGACAGAAAGTATGGTTTCAATCGTGCAAAAATCAGCTGGTATACTATTGATCCATTATTCTATCGGTTGAATGCGCAAACACCAGGTAACATTAATGAAGATGCAATTTCTGATAACCTGGTCCGACAGATAAGAGAGAAAGAAATTTTTCCAAATAAAGAAGCTCCGGGTGGACAGGTGCAGATCATTCCCATGTTTGATCTTGCATATTATCCATCTGAAAGAGGTCCGTATAATTATGATGTATTGCCAACAAATGTTTCAGCAGGTGTGAATGCATCCGGTGCTTTAAATAATCCTGCAAGCAGATGGGGTGGAATAATGCGCAGAGTAGAGAGTCCGGATTTTGAAGCGTCGAATACAGAATTCATTCAGTTCTGGATTATGGATCCTGCTACCAATCCGAATTATAATGGTGGTGATTTATATTTCAATCTTGGAAATATTTCAGAAGATGTTTTGAAGGATAACCGTAAGCAGTATGAAAATGGTTTACCAAAAACTGCTGATGGAACGGATGTGCAACTGGATTCAACACAGTGGGGATATGTTCCGCGTGCAACAAGTGTAAATTATGCATTTGATAATAATGAAAACAGCAGACAATATCAGGATGTTGGTTTTGATGGATTGTCGGATGTTAAGGAAAATATATTCTTTGGAAGTTACCTGAATGATTTAGGTGGTAATGTGGTAGGACCTGCATTATCTGCAGCGCAGGCTGATCCTTCGTCAGATGATTTCAGTTATTACAATGTTCCGGGAGATAACACACGAACTATTTTAGAGCGATATAAAAATTACAGTCAGTTTGAAAATAACTCTCCTGTAAATCCTGATAATAATGTAAATGTACAATCAGGAAGTAATCAACCTGATGTAGAAGACATCAACAAAGATTCCAATACAGAAACATCAGAACAGTATTACGAATACAAAGTTGATATGCATTCCGGCGCTTTGGTTGTCGGGCAAAATAATATTGTTGATAAAGTAACACGCACTGAAAAAGTAGCGAATGGAACGGAAGTAACGGTAAACTGGTACCAGGTAAAAATTCCGGTGCGCGAACCTGATAATATTGTTGGTGGAATTGAAGGATTTAATTCCATCGGATTTGTACGTATGTATATGTCGGGTTTTGAATTTCCAACGGTATTACGTTTTGCAAAACTGGAATTCCTGAAAGGGGAGTGGAGAAAATATCAATATGATCTTGCATCATTTGAAACTATTGGTGGTGATCCTGAAGATTTGAACTTTGACGTATCAGCAGTGAGCATTGAAGAGAATGGAAATCGTGTTCCGATCAATTATATATTACCTCCGGGAATTGACCAGGAATTAAATATCGGATCAACAACAACACAACGTTTAAATGAGCAGGCACTTTCATTTAAGATAACAGGATTGCAGGATGGAAATGCAAAAGGTGCATTCAAATCTTTAGACTTCGATCTTCGTTCGTATAAAAAATTAAAAATGTATGTGCATGCTGAAGCTGTTGAATCATCGGATGCATTAAGGAATGGTGATCTGAGAATGTTTGTTCGTTTAGGAAATGATATTACTGATAACTATTACGAATATGAAATTCCACTTGAAGTAACCAACTGGGGTGAAACAGATGCTTATAAAGTATGGCCTGAAACAAACTGGCTGGATCTTGATCTGGAAAAACTGGTTCAGTATAAATTAGATCGTAACAATGCAAATGTTAGTTTAACAAGTATATATACAGTTGCTGATGGAAAAAATTATGTCAGTATAAAAGGTAATCCATCATTAAGTAATGTGCGAACTATACTTGTTGGTGTACGCAATCCGAAACAGGATGCATTTAATGCAAACGGTGATGATGGTTTACCAAAGAGTTGCGAAATATGGATTAATGAATTACGATTGACTGATTTTGATAAGCAGGGAGGATGGGCTGCCAATGCAAGAGTAAGTGCAAAGCTGGCCAACCTCGGAAATGTAGCTTTTGCAGGAACACATAAATCAATTGGCTTCGGTGCTATTGATCAGAAAGTAAGTCAGCGGAGTAAAGAAGCTGAAACATCATGGAATGTGGCATCTACATTATATCTAGGAAAATTTTTCCCGGAGAAAATAGGATTGGATATTCCGATGTATGTAAACTACGGACAGGTTGTAAAAAACCCGCAGTATGATCCGTTGAATGAAGATGTGAAATTTAAGGATGCGCTGGATAAAGCAGAAACAAAAACTGCAAAAGATGAAATTAAAAAACGCTCGCAGGATTACACCAAAACAAAAGCCATCAACTTCACTAACGTAAAGAAAAATAAAACAGGTGGTGGAAAATCGCATATATATGATATAGAGAATTTCAACTTCACTTATGGTTATGATGAAATTTATCATCGTGATATTAATATAGAATACGATTTCACTAAAACATGGCGTGGAGCTGTGGGTTACAGTTATAATACCAATCCAAAAGGAATTTCGCCATTTGCAAAAGCGAAGGGAATGAAATCGAAATATGCAAAACCAATTAAGGATTTTAACTTCAATTTTATTCCGTCGAGTTTTAATTTCCGTACTGACATTGTAAGAACCTACGGAGAAAAATTATATCGTAACAACACCGGTTATGAAGGATTGCAGAGGGATACTTTCTTCAACAAGAATTTTGAAATGCGCAGGTTGTATGATTTGAAGTATGATATTACCAAAGCATTGAAGTTTGATTTTAACGCAAATAATACTTCTGTTGTTGATGAACCGGAAGGACGAATTGATACAGGTGAAGAAAAAGATTCACTGAAAAATAACTTCTGGAAATTCGGGCGTAACAGAAACTATACACACACAGGAAATCTGAGCTACCAGGTTCCGTTAAATAAATTCCCACTCACCGACTGGATTTCCATGAATGCAAAATACAGTTTCAATTATAACTGGACTGCAGGACAATTTATTTTAGATAGTGCAAACAGCAGATATGGAATTGACGAACGAACAGGAAACACTATTCAGAACAGTAACACCAAATCACTCAACACCAACTTTACACTTTCACAATTATATAATAAGGTTCCCTTCTTAAAGAAAATAAATTCACCAAAACCAAAAGCTCCGGTAGTAAAAGCTCCACCGAAAAAAGAAGAACCAAAAGTACCACCTGTTGATCCTGCTTTACCTGCTGACAGTACGAAAGCAGCACCAAAACCAAAAAAGAAAGCTGATATGCCTGATGCAGTTCGTTTTATTGGCAAGATGATATTGGGTGTGAAATCTGTCGGACTTACTTACACAGAAACCAGAGGAACAATACTTCCGGGTTACAGAAATTACTCACAGATACTGGGTCAGGATCTTGATAAAAGTTCTCCTGGATTTGCCTTTGCATTCGGTAGTCAGAAAGATGTGAGAGCACAGGCATTACGTGATGCATGGATAACACCGGATACCAGTTTCAATCAATTATATACAAACACGTATAATCAGAATATAACAGGAAGAGCAACGGTAGAACCTATTGATGGATTGAAAGTGGAACTTACTGCGAACAGAAATCTTACACAAAGCAATTCAGAATTCTTCCGTTATAACGGCTCCCGTTTTGAATCGCAGAATCCATCGGAAACGGGATCATTCAGCGTTTCATTTATATCATTGAACAGTGCTTTTGTGAAAGATGATGATGTAAATTATACCAATAGTGTTTTCGAAGAATTTATGAGTAACAGACAAATCATATCACAACGTCTGGCTGCATTAAATTCCAACTCACAGGGATTTGCTCCTGCTGATTCATTTGGCCTTATATATAATGATGGTTATGGCGGAACACAACAGGAAGTGCTTACTGCTGCTTTTATTGCTGCATATTCCGGTAAGTCTGCATCCAGCATCAGCCTTGATCCGTTTATTAAAATACCGAAACCAAACTGGCGTATCACTTACGATGGACTTTCTAAAATTCCATTGTTTAAGAAGTGGTTTAACAATGTAAGTATATCACATGGTTACCGCAGTACATTCAACGTAAATAATTACCAGCGGAATTTATTTTATACAGAAGAAAATGGTTTCCCTTCCTCACGTGATTTCTCCAACAACATTGTTGCAAGAAAAGAAATCGGACAGGTTTCTATTTCAGAACAATTCAGTCCGTTATTAGGTGTTGATGTAACATGGAAGAATAATATTCAAACGCGTGTTGAATTTAAAAAGGACCGCAACCTTTCTTTATCATTTGTAGGCACACAGCTTACTGAAGTGAAAGGAAATGAATTAGTAGTTGGTTTTGGATACCGAATTCCGAAGTTTGATTTACCGATGAAATTATTCGGCAGAAAGAAGAGCGGTGCTAAAGGAACGCCTGCAGGAGCAAACAGCCTGAACCTGACTGCTGATTTTTCGCTTCGTAAAAATGTAACCATTGTGCGGAAAATGCTGGAAGGTATCAATCAGCCTACAGCAGGTTTGAATGTATTCTCACTTAAAACATCTGCTGACTATGCAGTGAGTGAACGATTGAATGTTAGGTTATTCTTTGAAACCACCAGCAACACACCGGTAATTTCCACTTCTTACCCAACTACCAACACAACAGCCGGTGTAGCAATAAGATTTTCACTGGCTCAGTAATTCTGATGGATTTTATTACATTTGCACTATATCATTTATATATATAATACCTATGAATATTCCTGCACAACTGAAGTATACAAAAGATCATGAATGGGTTCGTTTGGAAGGCGATGTTGCTTACATTGGAATCACGGATTTTGCCCAGGGAGAACTGGGAGATATTGTTTACGTGGAAATTGAAACCGTTGGTGAAACTGTAGACAAAGAAGAAGTGTTCGGAACAGTGGAAGCCGTAAAAACAGTTTCTGATCTTTTTATGCCTGTCAGCGGTGATGTACTGGAAATAAATCCAAAGCTGGATGCAAATCCTGAACTGGTAAATAAAGATCCATATGGTGAAGGATGGATGGTAAAAATTAAACCATCAAATGCAGCTGATGTAAGTGGATTGCTGAGTGCAGATGAGTATGGTAAACTCGTTGGTGCGTAATCACTGAAGTGTACCATTTCAAAAATTATCTTCCCGGTATTTTATGGACGCTGCTGATTTTTATACTGAGCAGCTTACCCGCAACATCATTACATCTTCCAAGCTTCTGGGATCTTTTCTCACTTGATAAATTAGCTCATGCATCTTTCTACTGCATACTTTTTATTGCATGGAATTACTCCTTGCGAAAATCTGGATATATATTATCTAAAAAGCAACTGATTTTATTATTGCTGTGCTGCATGCTTTACGGAGGAGCGTTAGAACTTTACCAGGGATATTGTTTAACTGACAGGACTGCGGATTGGGTGGATGAGGTTGCGAATTCGGTGGGAGCAGTGGGAGGATATATATATGTTTCCAGAAATGCTCTATAGAAATTTAGTGCTCTGAGCTGTACACAGAAGAGCACCGTTCCGTCGCATTCATTCGCACAGGCCTAACGCTGCCTCCCTGGGCCGGCAGGGCCCCGTTCATGGAGTGCAACTGGGTCTTTACTTGCTGTCATTGTTTGCCAACTATCCTTCTATCGTATTCTATTTCTGTGAATGCTCCACTAACTTTCAACTATTGCAAATACCAGGGTTGCACTCCATAAACTGGAATCGATTGCTTTCGCCTGAAAATGCAATTTTTTAATTTTTTTTTTAACTTCCAGTTCTGATGGTGAAATCTGTGTTTTAGTGATGAAGTAATTTGCTCATTATATATATATATGATATAACCCGGATAATCATTGTATCCCCTTCTTTTGCTGTTAGAACAGGGGCAAGTTGTTTGTTAAAACCCCAGGCTTCAATAGTTTTACCAGCAGCAATTTCCCATGGAAATACACTTGCTTCAAGATTGTACTCTACTATTTCAGATGCATTTTTCATAGTAGTTGTTTTTAGTGGTGGATGTTTTTTGATACCACAAAAGTAGATGTACACTGCTCCCAAGATGTTATATTACTTTGGGAAACGATTACAGGATTTTGGGTATTGCTGATCAGAGTTATCATCTTATTGATTGCTCTTTTTGTCCATTTGATATTGAATGATCAGTAAATAAAATCCCATGACAAAATCAATTGTAAAACAAAACAGATCATAATGAGGAGGAATTAATCCCGGATCAGCAAACTGGTGGTAAACAATATCCCAGATTCCATGCAGAAAAAAACCGGCTATTGTAAAATATATATTCTTTTTAATTCCGAAGTAGGCAAGAAAGAAAAAGAATAAAGCCTGTAAAATATTTATTACAGTGGCATCGCTATTCATCCATGTGAATCCAACATAGAGAAATCCAATGCCTGCAAGAATCAAACTGTAAATTATTTTTTTATCCAGTCTTTTTAATAAAGAAGTAAATACTATTACTATCAAACCTGTTGATATTCCTATAAGTGATGCGTTCATGAGATTATTTGTTAGTGGTACGTGATATTATTTTAAAAACTCTTTTTTTATTTTATATATATTACCTGATGCGTTCAAATATTTCTGTTCTTCCGAATAATGAAATACCAATATATCCTCTTACCTGAAGTTGATTCCCGTTTAATGTCATGGTACAATCATAGGTTTTACCGCTTTCAGGATCGTAAATTTTACCGTCTGAATACCTGCCATCATCATAAGAAAAACCGGAGAGTAATTCAATGCCTAACAGATTTCTGCTTCTCAGTAATTCATGAGGGTTCTTTACATCCTTTTTTGGTTCAGCAATCCAGATTGATTTGCCAAAATATTTTCCACTTTGCTGATAGATCTCAATCTTTGCATCTCTTTTTGGTGACCAGTAAATTCCGGATAATTTATCAGCGACATTAATATTTGATTGTCCGAAGGAATGCATGGTAAGTGTGAGCATGGTAATAGTAAAAATCAAATGTAATTTCATATAACAGTTTTTTTTTGAGTATGATAGTATAGTTTAATTATAATCCAGCATCACCTTTGTGGTTGTTGCAAATTTGCTTCCGTATTGAATGGAAATTCTTTTGATAAAAACATCAATTGGATATTCATTTAATGAATTCTCATAGCTTACTACTTTTACGTTCTTCAGAATTAATGATTCTTCTTCTGTAAGCGACTGTGGTTTTAATATATGAAGTTCACTTAGATGGCCAGGATTATTATCCTGCGAAGAAATAAGAGTAAGCCCATATTTTGTTTTCACTGTTCTCCCTTTTAAAAGCAGTACTTTAAAATCTGCAGGGAATGTTCTGCTATAGGTATCAATAATACTTGCAAGTTCAAATTCATTTGCATTGTGTTGCAGAAGAACGCCAACATAGCGGTTCTTCCTGAAAAGAATTTTTTCCACGATGGTTATTTTATCTTTTGCATGTACAGCAATACTCTGATGCTCCAGTTTAATTTCAGGATATTTATAATGGATGTCTGTCATAACCTGTTGCATAGTTGCTCTTCCAAACAAATCGTTGATCACCAGTAAACTTCCCTCCACAGCATTGGAAACTCCTGCAGTGCTATATAAATTTCCACTATGAGCAACACTAACCTGCTGAACCCAGACAGGTTTATGAAAATTAGGTGTGAGCAATGTATAATCTGATGCATGACACGTCATCGGTTTTCCATCAAAAATTCCTGTTGCTGCTGCCGTTGCTGCACCATCACATACCGAAAGAATTTTAGTAGTTGTTGAGTAGTGATTTTTGATCCAGCTTACAATGACAGGATTTTGATTCGTATCAATCACTCCTAAAAAAGGAATTACTATTACATCAGCATGTAGTCTTAAAGAATCTATTTCATGAAATGTAATTTGAGGAAGGACGTATAATTTATCTTTCACCTGAATGGGAAATTTGTTTTCCGCAACAATAAATACATTTGCTTTTCCCGTAACATTAAACAGATAGAAGGGAGCTATCATATCAAACAGCTCTGTTGATTTTGTATTGGCTACAATGAAGATGTTTTTCTTTGTAGTATCAAAAGTTACTGTACTTTGTTCAAAGTTATTATCACCCTGGAATGGCTCCGGTTTTTTAGTAAATGTTTTTATTGACTGACAGCCATTGAAAATAAGTATGGAAATAATAATCAGCACTTGTAAGAGGTTGTTTATTCTGTTGTTCATTTAGTGTGTTTTTTAGGAGGTTGATATTTTAAGTAGTTAAATTTATTTTTGTAGAAGTGAAAATGAAAAAGGAACTACCCCAAATGAGTAGTTCCTTTTTTTGTTTAGCACATACAGGTGCCTTCGCAGTTACATGTACTTCCGCAATTGCAACCTCCGCTTTTGGCGTTCCCGTTACAGGTACATATTTCGCAGATACATACTCCGCAGTTACAGGTTTGTCCACTGTTGTTCTGAGCTCTCTGGCTCACTTTTGAATTTGTTTTCATAATATATATGTTTATAATTTTGATGAGACAAAGGTATGTTCGTGCACTCCGGAAAGTGTTATACTACTTTGGGATTGAATTATAGAATTTTGGGTATCATTAATAGATAGAAAAAAATCAAAGTGGTCTAAACAAAAAACGCCCCTTTCGGAGCGATGCAATTCAATTTAATATAAATTTATTTAATCCTGATTCCTACACCCATCTCCAAAGAAATATTTGCCAGGTTGCTTTCTATAAAATTTATATCAAATCCTTTTGCCGGATAAGGAAACACAGGAAGATACATACTGAAACTGAAAAAGTATTTTTTCTTGCCTGCTTTTAAATTGTACAACAAACCATAATCAGGACTGAATGATTTTACTGAAGCAGTTACCTTTTCAAATTCAGGGTTATTTAATGTCTGACTGAATGCATCGTATTTTATTCCTCCCATAATTAAAAAAGTGTGTGAAGTCTGTTCTCTGTAGATGGTAGTTCCAATGCCGAATTTCTGATTCAATGAGAAGTTGTAATTTGTTTTTATATAGTTGAAATTACGCATCGACAAATCATTGAAAATATAAGAAGTATGTGATGCAATGCTGAGATGTTTTTTTACATTCCATTGTACCAGGTTTGAAAAGACCAGGTCGGAGAAGGAAGAAACATCAGGATGCAATCCGATTCCTGGTGTGAAAGTCAGTTTGCTGATTGGATAGTGTTTATTTACTGCAGTTGATGAATCTGTTTGTGCAATACTAATGCTGTTTTGTAAAGTAATTAACAGAATCGTTATATATATGTAGTTTTTCATGGAGTTATTTATTTTTAGAAGTAGTGGTTGGAGTTGAATGAGATTATCTGTTCAGGAAATAATATTTTAAACCTTCTTCAATATTTTCATTTTTTGAACCTGTATGACTCAGGTTGGAAACGATGTGTCTGGAGATTTTCATGTGGCTGTAATTATTCAGCAACCGTTGATAAAGGGCTTCAAACGGCGCCTGCATTCTGCCTGAGTTTTCCAATTCACCTAAACCCATAAA
>JBDTVD010000063.1:0-13703 GCA_040007375.1 Bacteroidota bacterium
GGTGGTGGAATTGGTAGACACGCAGGACTTAAAATCCTGTGACCTCAACAGTCGTGCGGGTTCGATTCCCGCCCCGGGTACAAAGTTGTAATGCTCCTGAATCATAAAGATTCAACTGCTGTCAACTCTTTTTTTCCGCAAATACCTTCACTGTTTTTTAAATCAGGCACCCCCAATCTTATGTTGCTTTCATACATTTGAATAGTTTCGTGAGGAAGTATTACATCATTACGAAAATGGACATTGACTTTTATTGATGAAGAACTATTTGCATCACCTTCTATATATATTACCAATCCCTCTTATACTTCTGGGATTAAATTATTTTGTTGATCCTGCCAATCTTTTCAGAAGTGATTATGAATCAGGTATTGCAAACTACCTGTTAAGCGGAAATCATGTTACCAACGTAATTAATTACAATGAACGTATTTTACAGAAGTTGTTTATCGAAAAAATGGAAAGATGTCCAACTACAATTGTACTGGGTTCAAGCAGAATTATGCAAATTAGTTCCTTTAATACTAAGGATAGTTTATTAATCAATGATGGTGTTTCCGGAGCTACACTTGAGGATTTTGTATCTATATATTACTTGTATGAGAAGAAAGGCTATCATTTAAAAAAAGTAATATTAGGACTGGATCCCTGGATGTTGAACGACAATCATGAACAAGATAGATGGAAATCACTTGCTGCAGAGTACAATACTTTTTCATCTAAACTTCTTGGCAGGAAAAACGAAAATGCAAATGCTTTTAATTTTTATAAGTTGACAATACTAAAGGAACTATGGTCTTTCTCTTATTTTAAGTCGTCACTTCAATATGCTGTCAATGGAATTCATGTACAATATATTCCTACACACTCCATAGTTAATGATGGATTCACGCGATTAATGGATGGATCAATCTCCTATGATAAAGCTTTTCGTAGTGTGTCATTGACTGAAATTGATGCCAGAGCCAAAAGCAATATGGCAGGTAAAACAATTTACAGTCTGGGTAACTATACACACTTCTCAGAAAAATATCTTGTATTGCTCGACAAATTCGTATTGTATCTGCAAAACCAAAATACAGAAGTGCAATTTTTTCTATCTCCCTATCATCCTTTGATATATGAACATTTTTCCAGAAGCAATTATTATAGCATTGTAATTAAAACAGAAAACTATTTCAGAAATTATGCAGCAGAACATCATATTAAAATAATGGGATCATACAATCCGGCAAAATATAATTTTGATCACTCGTGGTTCTATGATGGTTTGCATTGTAAGGAAACAGCGATTGAAGAAATACTGAAAAGAGAGAATTAATAATTAAGTATTGAGGAATGAAAGATTTAAACCAGTTAAAAAAGAATTTAAAAAAGGACTTTTCCGGTTTAAAGATGATCAGAGTTGCATTACTATGTGATTCTGCTTCACAATTTTTGGTGCAGTGCCTTCGTGGTGCAGGATTCGAACAGGAATTAAATCTGGAAATATATGAAGCAGATTTTGATCAGGTGAATCAACAGGTATTTGATCTTTCATCTGAACTGTATCAATACCAGCCAGACATTGTCATAATATTTAACTCATCGCATAAACTATTATTATCCTACAATAAAACCAAAACAGATAAATATTCTTCCTTTGCATCGGAACAGATAGAATTAATAGAAAGCATTTATACATCACTTACAGATAATCTGCAGACGAAAATTATTTATTACAACTATACGGAAATTGATGACAGTGTTTTTGGTAATTACTCCTGTAAAAATTCTTCTTCCTTTTTATTCCAATTGCGGAAACTTAATTATGAGTTAATAGTGCTTGCTTCTCAAAAAGCAAATTTATATATATGTGACCTTTCCTCCATACAAAACAGTGTAGGAAAGGGCAATGTATTCCAGTCATCCATTTATGTTAATACAGAAATGGTATTAAGTATTGACATATTGCCTCAGGTTGCAGCAAGAACACTTGATATTATTAATGCGTTAAATGGAAAATTTAAAAAGTGCATCATCCTCGATCTGGATAATACAATATGGGGAGGAATTATTGGTGATGATGGACTGGAAAATATACAGATCGGTAGCTTAGGAATCGGTAAAGCATTTACAGAATTTCAATACTGGATTAAAAAGTTAAAACACAGAGGAATTATCATTGCAGTGTGCAGTAAGAATACAGAATCTGTTGCAAAGGAACCATTTGAAAAGCATCCTGACATGGTTTTAAAGTTAGATGACATTTCTGTTTTCATAGCAAACTGGGAAACGAAGGTGGATAACATTCACCAGATACAACAGATATTAAATATTGGATTTGACTCCATGGTTTTTCTCGACGACAATCCGTTTGAAAGAAATATGGTACGTGAAAATATTCCTGGCATCTGCGTTCCTGAATTACCGGAAGATCCAGCTGAATATTTAGAATATTTATATAAGCTCAATCTCTTCGAAACTGTTTCTGTTTCAAATGAAGATGCGGAAAGAACAAAACTTTACCAGATAGAAGCGCAGCGTGCAGTAGTGCAAAAATTGTTTACTAATGAAAATGATTTTCTTGAAAGCCTTAACATGCAGTCTGTTGTTCAGTCTTTCAATAAGTTTAATACACCACGTGTTGCACAGTTATCACAACGTTCCAATCAGTATAATTTAAGAACAATAAGATACACCGATAATGATATTGAACAGATTTCTTTGTCGGAGGATTATTTTACTTTTGCTTTTACTCTTGAAGACAAATTTGGCGACCACGGATTAATATCCATGCTCATCCTGAAAAAAGAAAACAACAGTACTTTATTTATTGAAACCTGGCTGATGAGCTGCAGAGTGCTGAAACGTGGAATGGAAAATCTGGTGTTGAATACCATCGTTTCCAAAGCGCATGAAAATGGATTTACCACATTAAAAGGAGAGTTTATTCCAACTTCTAAAAATGCATTAGTGGAAAACCATTACAAAGATTTAGGATTTGAATATAATAACGGTTACTGGTTATTGGACGTCAGCAACTACAAAAATAAAGCGTGTTTTATATCAGTTAAATAATTAATATGATGGATAGAAGTGAAATACTGGAGCAGATCAATGCGATTTTTAAAGATACTCTTGATAATGATGAAGTAACTGTTGCTGAAACAACAATAGCTGCTGATGTTGATGATTGGGATTCTCTCACTCACATTCAATTAGTAGTTGCAATTGAAAAACATTTTAAAATCAAATTCACATCATGGGATATTCAGAGCTGGAATAATGTTGGAGAGATGATGAATACAATTCAGGCAAAAGGAATATGAAATTTACTGAAGGACAACTGTTCTATACTACTTTTAATGTAAGTGAAGATGTTTATGATGGTTTCATCAGCACTTTCCATGACAGAAATCCTCTTCATACTGATGCAACATTTGCAAGGGAAAAGGGATTTAAGGATAAAGTAATGCATGGCAACATTTTAAATGGCTTTCTTTCCTGTTTCATCGGTGAGCATCTTCCATATAAAAATGTAATCATTCACACTCAGGAAATTCAATATAAAAAACCCGTTTACCTGAATGATATTTTATCTTTCACTGCTGAAATAATTTCTGTTACTGAATCGGTGAACGTCATCGAATTTAAATTCTTCTTTGAAAACAGTGAAGGAATTAAAGTTGCAAAAGGTAAAATTCAAATTGGATTGCTGTTATGAATATTCTGATTACAGGAGGTGCTTCGGGATTAGGTCTTGCCATAACCAGGTTGCTGGCCAAAGATGCAGGAAACACTATATATATAACGTGGAGTAAATCCGCTGCCGTTGCAGAAGAACTTCAGGCGCAACACACTAACATTGTCAGCTTCCAATGCGACTTCACCAATGTGGAAAGTGTAAAATCATTTTGCAACAAAATAAAAAACATCGATCCTGATGTACTGATTAATAACGCTTATGCAGGTGCGTATCTGCAAAAGCATTTCCAAAAAACAGCGACTGAAGATTATCTGCTCTCCTTTAAAGAAAATGTACTTCCGGTACTTGAGATCACACAGGCTGCACTGGAAATATTTCGCAATAAGAAAAATGGAAAAATTATTACGGTTCTTACTTCTGCACTGCATGGTAAACCTGCAATTGGTTCTTCCATGTATGCTGCTAACAAAGCTTATCTGCAGATGATGGTTAAAGTGTGGGCAAATGAAAATGCAAAGTTTAATATTTCCTCCAATTCTATCTCTCCCTCTTTCATGCTCACTAATCTTACTGCTTCAATTGATGAAAGAATCGTTGAACAGATAATAGAAACACAATCCGTTAAATCACTTCTTACCGTAGAAGAAGTTGCAGAAACTGTTCGTTACATGATCTTGCATCCTATGGAGAATGGAACCGACATTGAAGTTAAACCAGGATCAGGTATAAGATAAGAAGTATGGCTTTCAACTCACTTCCTTTTCTCGTTTTCTTTACCATTTTCTTTTTTATATATTGGAAGTTAAAGCAAAAAGTTCGCATTCAGAATTTCTTTCTCCTTCTTGGAAGTTATTTATTTTATGCGTGGGCCGATTGGCGCTTTCTTTCGTTGCTGGTTGCTTCTTCTCTCTTAAATTATTATGTCGGTATATATGTAGAAAAGGCAAAGTCTCTATCTGAAAAAAAATGGACATTGATTGCTGGACTCATACTAAGTATTGGCGTGCTGTTCTTTTTCAAATATTATAACTTCTTTACCCATTCATTTGTAACGCTCTTTGTTTTTTTTGATATTGATATATCACCAACTGCATTAAATATAATTGCTCCTCTGGGAATCAGTTTTTATACATTCCGTATTATCAGTTATCTGCTCGACATTTATTTTAACAAGATAAAAGCTACACGAGACTGGCTGGTATTTTTTAATTACGTGTCCTTTTTCCCTGCTGTTATTTCAGGACCAATTGATAAATCAAAAACTTTTATTCCGCTGCTTATTAAAGAGAGAGAATTTAATTTTCTACAGGCTGCAGATGGTTCCCGCCAGATTTTATGGGGTTTATTTAAGAAGATGGTTATTGCAGACAACTGTGCACTTATCACAAATGATATATATAGTAACTTTCACATAGTGCCTGCAAGTACTTTATGGATTGCAGCGCTTCTTTATACAATACAGATTTATGCTGACTTCTCCGGCTATTCAGATATGGCAATCGGTGTTTCAAAGCTGCTTGGATTTAATATAACAAGGAACTTCGATTATCCGCTCTTCTCACAAAACATTGCAGAGTTCTGGCGCAAGTGGCATATATCATTAACATCGTGGCTTACTGAATATGTTTTTACTCCATTGAATATTGCCTTTCGTGATTACAACAAGATGGGATTAATAGCTGCAGTGCTGATCAACTTTACTATCATCGGTATATGGCATGGCGCAAACTGGACCTATATATTATTCGGCTTTTTACATGGTTGTTATTTTATTCCACTTATTCTGAATGATACCATGAATAAGAAAAAGAAAATTGCAAAGGACAGGATGTTACCTTCACTAAAGGAATTCAGGAATGTAGCAGGAACATTTATTTTAGTCACACTCACCTTCATTCTTTTCAGATCAGCAACAGTAAGTGAAGCAGCTATTTATTTAAAAAGAATGTTCTCCATTTCCATACTTACGTTTCCAGTACTAACAACAGGCAAGCTGAATTTAATAATCACACTTTTCTTTATTTCCATAATGATTGTAACTGAATGGCTGCAAAGGAATAAAGAGCATGGACTTCAGATCGAACATATTAAAGCTAAAGGAATCAGGATATTGATTTATTACCTGCTTATATTTACAATTGTACTCTGTAGTGCTAATGAAGCTAATCAGTTTATCTATTTTCAGTTCTGAAGAATCAAAGCCGGTTCATTAAATATTTTTATTTTTTCATCACTCTGACACATTTTTATCTTCAGATATGTGCTTTCTGTTTCATATTATATTAATACTCATAAGTTACTGTTTTTCCTGCATCAATTCAAACTGTATGTATTTAGTCGATCAGATAGGGATAAGCCTTGTATCCTGACAGAGGATGATTCTTGTCATGTTAAAAAAATCTTACTATTATTTAATGGTCTTAAAGGAATAAAACCTTTTCTTTGTATAAATGAAGTTGTAAAGGATACTTTTACTATAGTAATACACTTCGTCGAATTATTTTTTAATCAACCAGATATTAAATAAAGTGGAAAGCAATTATTCTTTTGATCTCGTGATGATGCGTTATGGCATTTCAAATCAAATAACCCGAAAACCGGATATTCATTTTGTTCATCAACTGAGAAAATTATTTGAAAATGAAAACACCTTCAATGCAGCGTTATTTAATTCCTTTCCGCTTTCGGTAATAATAGATTATGTTGAAAATACGCACAAGTATTATCTCAATAAAAAACTAAAAGAAATTGAACAGAGTATCGACATCCTTCTTCAGGATTATTCCGACAATCATCCATTACTTTGTATCCTTCATGAATTCTATAGTGATTATACAATGGAATTGTCTGAACATATTCTGGAGGAGGAAAATACGTTGCTTCCATATATATCTTATCTTATCTCCTGCGAAGAAAATGATTTCAGCACACCGGAATTTTATATGCAGAGCCGGAACTTTTCGTTGTGCAGTTTTATAGAATCACATCATGATACAGAAGATGATCTTCAAAAAGTAAGATTTGCAATTTTAAGTTATAATCCCCCTGCAACTAATGAAACTCCTTATCGTGTTTTACTTTCACAATTACAGGTTTTTGAAAAAGACCTTTCCATTCATGCGCTGATAGAAGACCAGGTGCTGATTCCCCGCGCTTTGAAACTGGAAAGAAAATGGACAGATACTTTCAGAGGAATCTGGAAGATGAATTGAGAGAGCTTTTTAATGAGTTGCATACTATTTAATATTTTACTAGTAGAATAGTGTTGAACGGTAATCATGAAAAAACAAATCACTATTACTTCTTACTCTCCATCAAATCAGAAGGCATCACTTCATTAGTCAACAGCCATTGAAATAATTTCCAGCGTTGCTGCATGTTGTTTTTAACTTCTCCGTATCCTTCTATATAATGTTGCACCAGGTCCATTCCATAAGTGTAGTTGATTACATAGGCCTGGTATTTTTTTATGAAGGAAATATAACGGACTGCATCTTTCTCATTATATAAAGCATATTCCATCAGCCAGCGTGTTGCTTCAGGCTCTGTCATTTTACCATCGGTTACTCTTCGTGCAACTTCCATTCTTGCATTCTGCAGTTTTCCTTTAATCGCCAATGCATTAAAATATATATATAATCCCGTAGTATCTATTCCGGCCAGGTTCAGCAAATGATTTTTTGCGAAATTCATTCTTTCATCTCCCGGAAATGCCATCTCTACTCCATAGTTAGCACTGCCTTCTGCAATAAGTGATTGCGGACAGAATAAAGGATAAAGAGAAACTTCCACCCAACCTTTATCATGATAAAGTTCTTTCTCTAAACCACTATTATATACATGATGGCCAGGATAACCTTCATGACTTGCAATATCAATGATGCGATCAACATAGGAAGTTACATCAGTATTAAACTGAATGCGGCTCTTGTAATTTCCCTGGTACCAGTTATATCCTGACCAGGGTTTATCTGTAACATATTCCAGTTTAAAATCTTCGTTTGCAGGAAGTATAAAATGTTGCTTCGTTCGTTTTTTACTTTCTGCAATGGTAACTTTCAACAACGTATCCAGTTTTTCTTTCGGAATAATAAAATGGTTGGCAAGTTCCTGGTAACGATTGTTAATAGAACCTTGTCCTGGCAACACAGCATTTAGCTGATTCAGTAACGATCTCAAATAATCTTCATTATAAACAGGAACATCAACACCAAAAAGTTCTTTAGTCTGTTTATCGAAAGAAATTATTTCTCCGGAAAACATTTTAATACGACAGGTAAATGCAGTGAGCTGACCACTCATCCATTTCGCCCTGTTGTTTAATGTTGCTTCTGTTGTTTTTGTAAGATAAGGTTGAAGACGTAACTGTAAATTACTGACAGCATTTAAAAAACTATCTTTTGGAAATGTAACTTGTTTTATGGTTGTTGGTTTTAATAAATCAGGACCATAATAAGCATCTACAAAGTCACTGTCATATTCACCAATTGCAAGTCCTAAGCGAACATAATCATCAGCGATGGAATTGAATTTAGTGTCAACTGTTATTCTTTTTGATAGTTGTGCAATTGAATATGCAGGAAGTAAAATCAATAGCAGAATGTAAATTCTCATAAGCAGGAGTGTTGTGTATTTACTTTATTTTTCAGGATGCTTATAAAAAGCAGCAATCAAAAATAGTAAAGTATCAGCAATCCTGAATGCGGATTGATCCAGGGAGATAAATCCTATTCAGGGAAACTGGTTATAGAGTATCTCTCTTATAAATATTATATAATTAATATCATCGTGTTTCCCTGTCTTAAGTGAAAAACAAAGCATTCCTTTTATATATATCAAACCGGTAGTGAAACATAAAAGGTTGCTCCTTCATCAACCTTACTCTCCGCCCATAGTTTTCCCCCATGTTTAGTCACAATGCGATGTGCAATTGCAAGACCAACACCTGTGCCTTCAAATTCTTTTTGACTATGCAACCGTTGAAATACACCGAATAACTTATCGTAATAATCCATGTTAAAACCAGAACCATTATCCTTTACAAAATAAACGCATTTATTTTTTTCTTGATAACAACCCACTTCAATAACTGCTTCACTAATCTTTCCGGTAAATTTAAAAGCATTGGAAATAAGATTTATAAACACCTGTTTTAGTAAGTTGATATCAGCCTTTATATCTTCAAGATCATGAACAATTATTTTAATTTCTCTTTCAGGATTTTCTTCCTGTAACTGAGCAATGATGGATGATATAAGAATGTTCATCGAAACCTGCGATTTGGAAACATGTTCCATTCCTATTCGGGAGAATTCCAACAGGCTGTCAATAAGATCACTCATTTTCTTTGATCCTCTTAGAATGCGTTCTATTGCCCTGGTGTCTGTTTCATCATGAGTCTCCGGATGATTTTCCGCCAGAATCTGTATGAATCCATTTATGATTCGTAGGGGAGCACGGAGATCATGTGAAATGGAATAGGAGAATGCTTCTAAATCTTTGTTGGCCGTTTCCAGTTGCAGTGTGCGTTCAGCAATCGTTTGCTCCAGATCAATATTTAATTCAGCAATAAGTTCCTTGGCTTTTTGAAGTTCCTTATTTACGAGGAAAAGTTCTTCTGTTCTTTTTACCTGTTCAGTATGTAGAAATGCAAGTTCTTTATTCTTAATCTGCAGATCTGAAATACACTTCTCCTTCTCCACATTTTGAAGAGCAAGCTGATTACTCATTATCCGTAGGTCTGCTACATACTTCTCCTGTGCAGCGTTTTGAAAAGTAAGTTCTGTATTAGCATGCAGTAATTCCAATGCACGCATCTCAGTCTCCTTTTGTTGAATAATTAATGCTTTATGAACATTGAGTAATGAATTATCATTCTTCTCATTCTCCTGGTAATAAACGTTAAGTTTCTCATCAGCGACAATCAAATCAGCAGTGATAGATTCATTCTCTTTTTTACGGATTGCAATTTCCCTATTTGCTGATGCGAGGTCATCAATACATTTTTCTTTTGCCTGGTTTTTACTAGCAAGATCCGCTTCAGAGGGGGAAAGTTCTTGCAAGGGAATTATTTTTTTCATTGGTTTAAGTTAATTGAAAGTAGTTAAAATTTATACCACGACTAACAATAAATTCAAAGTGTATAAGTATATTATTTTTAAATAGGAATAACGTTAGGAACTAAGTAATTTTCAATAGTGCTATATGAGCTGACTATTTTATATAGTAACAGAAATATTTTAAGTTTTTAAACCAGTTCGTGAAAATCAATTTCTTTATTTAATAATGAACTTATTTTTTCCTGATTAAAATACGGGCCTACAGTCAATCTTGAGAGGAGATAACTAACAGTGGACTCTGCTCCCTGGTTAAGGTTAATATGATTTTCTTCCAATCCATCATAGCAACCACCTGTGCAGGGATTGTAAATGATCTGATGCAAATGATTGCTGCCCAAAAACCAATTGAATGCAGTTTCCATTTTGTGTAAATACTCTGCGTTGCCAAATACCTCGTAAAACCTGCTCAACGCAAGAATAGTATATGCTACATCTATCGGCTGTTCACCAAAATGTTCCACTTCTTTTCCTTTATATAACCAGCTTTTATTGGAAATGAGTTTTATACCTTCCTTATTAAATGTTTGTGATAAAAGAAAATCAAATGATGAGCGTGCAATGTCTTTGTAAATCAGGTTTCGTGTTTCGAGGTAAGCGCATAACAATGCTTCCGGTAAAATTGCGTTGGCATATGTAAGATAGCTTTCATACCAACACCATTCTTTTTCTGATTCATGCTTATACATTTGAACCAGTCTGTCAGCGAGTGTTTCAATAAGTAGTGTAATTACAATTGACTTATTTTTCTTATTGTAATAATACAATCCTTTTATTGCAAATGCCATTGCACGTGTTGAATGTATTCTGTCAATAGGAAGCATTGCTCTTTGCATAATTTCTTCTGCTTCCATAATTACTTCTTCCGGTAATACATCACTTTTAGAAATCAGGAATCCTAAAGCCCATAAAGCTCTTCCATTGGAATCGGCAAGATTTGTTTCATTATTCTGTTCGGTAAACTCTTCATCACTATCCACATAATTTAAAAAATATCCTTCTTTCTGCTGGCAATATTTTATGAAATCAAGATAGATCTTTATTGCTTTCAGATCAGATTCATCACCTGTCAATTCATAATTCATACACATGGCAATCATTGCACGTGCATTATCATCTAATGTGTAACCCGAAGTAATATCAGGATTGTTCATTTTGGAAAACTGAATCATTCCTACGGAAGTAGTCATCTCATTTATATGATCAGGATTTATCGGTGGCAAGCTGTATTTCAAAGAAATTTTCTCATCTGATATTTTCTCAAACAACAAAGCATGTGCAATAGCTACATTTTCCCATGCTGTAGAAACAATTTTGTGAAGTCCGTTTGAACTCATATTTTCTCTCAGCTCATTATCTTCAAGCAAAAGATTCACAGCATTGCTCAACTCTTCAGCATTTTCAAAATCAACAATAATTCCTGCATCATTATTTAATACTTCGCGTGCATGAGGTATAGGAGTTGATATAATGGGGCAACCACAGCTAATAGCATATGAAAAGGTTCCGCTTACTGCCTGATTTCTGTCTTTTGAAGTAAAAAGATATATATCTGTCAGCTGCAGATACTCCAGTAATTCTGACAAAGGCAAATACTGGTTGATAAATCTCACATGATCCTGCAATTGTAATTCTTCAACTTTCTGCAAAAGCATATTACGATATTTTTCTCCTTCATTCTTTACTACATTAGGATGTGTTTTACCTATCACAAGAAATAAAGCATCAGTATTATTATTTATTATAGCAGGTAATGCTTCCAGTGTGGTTTCAATACTTTTTCCTGCACTCAATAAACCAAATGTGGAAAAAACTTTTCTTCCGGAGAGATTATATTTTTCTTTGAGTGATAATTTGTCAAGATGTTGTACCAGGTGCGTACCATGAGCAATAACGTTAATTTTTTCTTTCGGCACCTGATAATCATTTATTAGTATCTGCGACGAATTATTGGTCATTACAACTACGGAATTACAAGCCGCTATAATATTTACAAACTGCAGTCTGAATGCTTCATCAGGACGTGGCAATACTGTATGTAAAACCAACACTACAGGTTTGGTAATCAACTTTATTAATTCTGTAAAATTGCTTTCGTGCTTATAGAAGAAACCGAATTCATGTTGAATCAAAACAATTTCAATTTGATTATTATTATTAATAGTATCTGCCATTTCAACATAGGCACCGGCATTTTCGGTATTGAGTGTGTAAATCACTTCTCCAGGATAGATGTGCTTTTCATTTACTGTTTCCAGTGCACAAACTCTTAACGAAAACGATTTACTGAATTTACTGTTTAAGGCTTTTATCAGATCATAGCTATACGTTGCAATTCCACATTCTCTGGGTGGATAGGAGGTGATGAATAAAATTTCCGGTTTCTGGTTTTTGTTTTCAATCTTTTTGCTCCGGATACTATTTACAGCACTATTAGCACCCGTATTTATAAAAGTAAATATATTCTCTTCTTTATATAAAAGCTGATTGGTGGCTTTTGTGAAGTAGCTCATGTTTCTCATTGCTTAACTATTAATTGTTAATTCACTTAGTAATTCTTTTAAACTTAATGAGGCACATGCTATGCGTTCATCAGCAGCACCATAATATATATATAATGTGTCGTCGAATAATGCAGTACCTGTTGGAAACACCACATTGTTCACTTCACCTTTTAACTCCCATTCCAGTTCAGGTGTAAATAATGCATATGGTAAACGTGCAATTTCTTTCAGCGGATTTTCCAGATCCATTAATGCTGCACATGCTGAATAAACATATCCATGTGTTGCATCATGAACGCCATGATAAATTAAAAGCCAGCCTTGTGGTGTTTCAATTGGCGGACATCCTCCGCCTATATAACTTATTTCATGTTCAAATTTTGGAGTGAGTGCAATATTAGCCTGAAAATTCAGAAGATAATTTTCCCAGTACTCTTTTGTTAGATCTTCTAAATTAGTTACGGATGCAATTTGTATATCGGGACGAATACGATGCATGAAAAATAATTTACCATTTATTCGTCTTGGAAAAAAGATGACATTTTTATCCCAAAGCAAAACTTTATGATTTTTTGTTGATAATACTTTGTTAGCATAACGCTTATATTTTTTGTTTAACGGACCACTACGTTGTGCAAGAGATTTGAATTCATTAAAAGTAAATTGCGGTACGATCATTCCCTTTCGGTCGAACTGCTTTAAATCTTTTGATGTAGCTAATGCACCCATTGCATTTATGCCGTCGTATGCAGTGAACGACAAATAATATAAACCGTCAATATTTACTATCCGTGGATCTTCAATACCATGCGACTCATATTCCAGTTCAGGGCTTAATAATGCAGTATCATTCCGCTCCGCTAAATTCAATGGTCCATCAAATCTGCAGTATCCAATAGAAGAGTAATTGCCTTTATGCACTGCACGATAAAACATGTGCACGTTATTCCCTTCACGAATAACAGCAGGATTTAAAACTCCTTCGTTTTCAAAAGGTAAATCCGTTTTTTTAAGTACAATGCCTTCCTTTTTTACAGTTACCATATTTTAGTTTTAAACGAAAATTAAGCAGATTACTAAATACATTTTTTACACTTCAGGAAATAATAAATTCATTTCAGAATGCAATGCTTCCCTGAAAAACAAATCCATCAAACTTTCCACCCTGTAAAATATTTGGTGCAGGATAATCATGATAAGCCTGCATTACATATTCTCCTTTAACAAGAATGTTGCGCGTAATAAACCAACCTGCACTGAAAGCTGTACGGTCAATGGAAATATCAACTCTTGTACCCTGGTTGATACCACCTGCAGTTGCTGTTGCAGTTGATTGTCCGAACACCTGTTTACCTGTTACATTATTGTACTTTGCTCCTATATATAATTGCTCAC
>JBDTVD010000064.1:0-13690 GCA_040007375.1 Bacteroidota bacterium
AGTAACACGTACATCATAAAAATCAAATTTCTCTTTTACCTGGCGCGCAATTTCCATAGCATTGCCAATTTCCTCTCCTTCTGAAACAACAACAATACTACTGCTCTTTCCTTTTTTGGCACCACCCTGCAACTTATGAATCAAAGCAGCAACGGAATCTTTCTGCTCCGGCAACAACACTGCTTCCGCTCCACCGGCAAGTCCAGTATATATAGCAATCCATCCTGAACTCCGTCCCATCACTTCAATAAAAAACAAACGATGATGTGAGTTCGCAGTATCACGAATTTTATCCACTGCATCAATCACCGTATTAACAGCAGTATCAAAACCTAAAGTATAATCTGTACCATATGTATCATTATCAATAGTGCCGGGAATACCGATTATTTTTATGTCAGGATATGATTTATTGAATTCAATTGCACCTCTGAAAGTACCATCGCCACCAATAGCAACCAATGCAGAAATATCATGCTTAACCAGGTTATCATAAGCTTTCCTGCGGCCTTCTTCCGTTAAAAATTCTTTACTTCTTGCAGATGCTAAAAAAGTTCCGCCTCGCTGAAGGATATTACTTACTGAACGTGATGTAAGCGGAACAAATTCATCCTCTATCATTCCCTGGTATCCTCTCCTTATTCCGGAAACTTTTACATTATTATATAGAGCAGTGCGCACTACTGAACGGATGCATGCATTCATTCCGGGTGAGTCACCACCACTGGTAAACACTCCTATTTTTTTGATGTTCATAAAATTGAAACAAGATTACTTAAGATGAGAAATATTCAGCTAAGTTCGTGAATAATTAATAAAACGATGAGCAAAGATAATCCGTGGAAAACACTTTCATCAACTTTAAAATATGAAAATCCCTGGATGAGTGTTACTGAACATAAAGTAATAAATCCGGCAGGTAATGATGGAGTTTATGGTGTGGTACATTTTAAAAATAATGCTGTTGCTGTAATTCCACTCGACGAAGAAAATAATACATGGATCGTAGGACAGTATCGTTATACTTTGAATTCTTATGAGTGGGAAGTTCCTGAAGGTGGTAGTCCTGAAGGGGAAGATCCGATGGCAACGGCTTACAGGGAACTGGAAGAAGAAACAGGATTGAAAGCATCATCCATGCAACTCATCATGCAAACAGAGTTAAGCAATTCTGTTACTGATGAAGTGAGTTATAGCTATGTTGCCAAAGGACTTTCTTACATAGGAAGTTCACCGGAAGAAACGGAACAGCTGCAGATACGGAAATTACCTTTTGATGAATTATTTGAAATGGCAATGAATGGTGAAATAAAAGATGCACTATCAGTTGCCAGCATTTTTAAAGTAAAGCTGATGATGCTGAAAGGGGAATTATAAATTACAGATTATAAATTATAAATTGTTTTTTTCATTTATAATTTCGCATTTATAATTTATAATTTTCTACCGTGTTCCCTGTTTAAACTTTGCAATTGCATTTCGCGTAAAATCGCTAAGTACAAGTTTACCACTCATCTCTGCTCTTTCTAATAAAAGTGTATTCCAGTTTTCAGTTCCTTCCCACATAATTTTTTTCAGTAACTGCATTGCTTCAGGATTGGACGAAGATAATGTCGCAGCCAGATCATTCACTGCTTTGTCAAGTTCTTCATTCGAATTATATATAGAAGCATACATGCCATTTGTCATTGCCCACTCAGCCGTCTGCCATTGTGATGCATTGATGGTTAACTGTGTAAATGCAGCAGTTCCGATTTTGCGTTCAACAGCAGGGCCAACTACAAAAGGACCAATACCTACAGCAAGTTCACTCAGCTTAACAGAAGCCTGTGCAGTTGCAAGTGTATAATCAGCAGCACATGCAAGTCCTACTCCACCACCAACAGATTTTCCCTGCACTCTTGCAATAATAAATTTCGGTGCAAGACGCATTGCATTAATCACCTTTGCAAAACCAGAAAAAAATTGCTTTCCCTGTTCCAATGTAGTAATAGATGCCAGTTCATCAAAAGATGCACCTGCACAAAATGTTTTTTCACCTTCACTGGAAAGTATAATTACTTTCACTGCATCATCAGCACCTGCTTTTTCAATTTGAGATGCAAGATTTTCAAGTAATGCACCGGGAAGTGAATTGCTTTGCGGATGAAAAAATGTGATGTTGGCTATACCATTGTTTACTGACACGGAAACTTTTCCTTCGTTACTCATAACTGTTGTAAATTATTATGCGAAGCGAAAATAGTAAAGTAGATTCAATAGTATTTGTATTAACTGTACTGCTTTTAAATTCTGTCAGTGTTTCCTTTCTTCGGATGATGATGATTCTTCCTGTGAGAGTAAACTATATCCAAGTCCGAATGAGATCCACGGTTTACTATGATATAAGAGATGAATATTTTCATTTCCTGAAATATAATCCCAACCAATAAATACTCCTGCCTGCGTAGAGTTGCTGAATTCAAAAACAAAACCCAGTGATGGTGTTAATGCCGGTACTTCCATTTCCTCTTCAATAAAACCATTTGTGGAATGACTGTTTACTGTAACAGATGTTATTCCCATCCCTGCCATAAGATTCACAAAATTTTTCATGTAATGTGAAAGACGGAACCTTACTCCTGCTGATGGACCAAGTGTAAAGTCTTTGGAGAAATCAAATTTCTGCATTCGCAATTTGAATGGAATAAGTACAGTGCCTGCAGTGAATTTTGCATTTCTGTCGTAACGTGCAATAGTTTTTCTTTCAAGATCGCATGTTGCAAGGAGAAAATATTTTCGTTTTACTTTCATTGAATCTGCATAACATAAAATTTTGTTCAATGCAGCATTTTCTTTCCACACCCAGAAGCGGATAATTAAATGTTCACCATCTCCCTGTTGTCCTATCACAGTAAATATTGCTCCCGGCTCTGCAACCTGAGGAAATGAATCCAATATGCTTCCAAGAATATTACAACTGTAAACCGGTGACTCAATAACTACTTTGTAATTGCAGATTTTTCCTCCTTCATCAAAGAACCTCGAAGGTTGAGCTACTCCCATCACTGCACCTAAACAAAAAACCAGGCACATAAGTGGAATCTGTAACATACGGTAAGTAGTTGAGAAGTCAATAACGCTTTCAACATACCGTAAAGTATCCGGTTTAAAAATAAATTATTTAACCAGGAAAGGCATTTTCAAAACTCCCGACGAACTTACAATTGTGCATATATATAATCCAGCACTCTTATCCTGCATGTTAACCTCATACCGATTCAGATCATTGCTCATAACTTCATTATGTACGAGGCTTCCCTGTGCATTGTAAATCTGCAGTACAGCAGGTAAATGCAAATTATCAGTAACGCTTATTGTAAATGATCCTGAATTTGGGTTGGGTGCAATGATAAATCCACCATCAGAAACAGCGTGTGTTACTAATCCTGATTCAGCACTGTCACACCTATTAAAGAATATAGTATCGGTAACGAAATTATTGCATCCGTCATTTATAGTGAATACATACAAACTGTTAAAACATAATCCTGCTATTGTAGAATCATTAACCTGTAAACTGGTATCAGAAACAGATTGCCAATCGAAGAAATAAGGTTTTCTTCCACCAATAACATTCAACTCTGCACTTCCATTACACTCATTACAAGTAGCTGAATCTACATGTAACGTATAATTCAATGGCTTTGGATCAGCAAGCAGGAATGTATCCTGACGCACGCAACCTGCGCCCCAGTTTAAAGTAGCTACATATACTCCATGACACAATCCAGTATTTATGGCTCCGGTTTTACCAGTATTCCATGTTGTTGCAAAGGACGGTCCTGTTACAGTATCATTATGCATCCATATCCAGCCATCACAAAAATGACCGCATGTAGGATTTTGCAAAGTTGCATATATATATCGTCCGTCTTCAGAAGAAACATATGATCTTACTGTATCACGACAACCGGATGCATCAACAACAAGCACTTCAATAGCAGCAGTAGGAATTGAATCCTGTGAAATAGAATTTTGGGTAAATGTATAAGGCAGTTGACTTCCTGCAGGCATACTCCAGGTATAACTTACCGAACCTGATGCATTTGTTACAGCAACTTCAGCTTGTCCGCCATAAAGGGAATAACAATGATTAGTTACATAAAGAGAAGCCTGCATATCACAATTTGCAGGAAGAATTACTGTTGTATCAGAAGAAGCATTTGCAAGACGGTAATTTTCCTTTTCATCAGTATATATAATATCAGAAGTAGATGCAACTAAAATGGTGGTATCTGCAACAAGACGAATTCTGAGATGAATATGACCAATAGTGCCAAAGCCGTTCAAACTTGTATGATCATTCCTGGTATAACCAACATCTGCAAAACCTTCAGTGAATACTTTACTGATGTGTAAAAGATCATCATCCGGTTTTCCCATCCATGAACTATCAGCAACAAATACCACAGATGACGGATCAACAAGAACAGAATCATAGGAAAGAGTAAATGCAAGACCATACACACTATCAGCCGGCACAGATGCATCACCAAACAAAACAGGTACATCAAGCGTAGCACCTGCAATAACAGTATCCGGAAGATTTATATATAAAACCGGTTGCAGAATATTGAATAACTGCAAACTATTTCTGCTGTGCTGCATTCCATAATTAGCAAGTATTGCAACAGTATCTGCTGCTTTAACAATACCATCGCCATTACAATCAGCATGAGCAAAATTGGTACTGTCAGCAAAAGTCTGCATCCAGTTCTGTACCGGTTTCGGATTCCATGAAATAGTATTATCACTTCTTGAATAACCAGATTCATTTAAAGCAATACCCAAAGCAAGAATATCTTTATTGTCAGCAACACCATCAGAATTGGCATCACCAGGATATACATCTGAAAAACCAGGTTCTGTAATATATATAGAATCCTGTATAAAATATCCGATATTAAAATCATAAACAAAGAAATAGTACCACGTGTTCAGACAAAGATCAGTGGCATTAACACTGTTTCCATCACTGAGGTACATACCATCATAAGCAATTTCTGTATTGCCCAGGTTATATATACCATGATCAACAAGATCGTTCACATCAAAACTACCGTTACACAATCCTGTATCCGGAGCAATGATGTTATAAGAATACATATTACTGCAATCTTTAAACTGATAATCGAGCGTGATGGAATATGTTTGCTCGCAATTGTTACCAAAAGGAACAGTATATATATAATCACCGGCATCCAGACCTGTTTCCATTATAAAAATATCACCGCCTGGAGTAAGAGGATCATCCTCCAGATATATATAACCAGTAGCAAACCCTGCACAAACAGGATTCACAATATCCACATAATAGGGCTTTGGTGGAAGGTTATCAAATACTGTATCAACTATAGTATCCTTTCTACCTGCTGCATCAGTTACAATACAACTTAGTAACTCTGAAGAAAGAACGTCTGAAAGACAAAAGTGAACAAGATCCTGTGTAGAGTCTGCAATAATTCCAAAATCAATTTCACCATTAGCACCATTCCATTTATAACGATAAGGCGGAGTACCACCCTTTACAGTGAGATCGGCAACATAGCCACAAACACCTACTTCAGCGCAGGAAATTTTTGTATTTAAAACAAGTTGCAACTGAAGTGTGGAATCTGTAATATCTATTTCTGACTGATAAACACAACCAAGTGTATCTGTTGTTGTACTACTATATATTCCTCTACAGATTCCGGCAATGAAAGAAGTTGTTGCACCGGTGCTCCACATATATGATACAAAAGCATTATTCATTTGCAAAGTATCATTACATACTCCAACTGCAGTATCAGCAACTTCAGTAAAACGGAAAGGAGCATTACAAACCGGATAATATTCCTGCAATGATGAAGGCTGATTGGAAAGACAGCCATCAAAATTCAGATGTACGATTGAATTCGGAAGTACAGGAAGACAGGAAATGGTATGTGAACAATCAAGATAACTTACATTGGAAGGAATTACAGGAAACTCACTAAGGTTGTTATAACTTATATATATAGTATTTAATGAATCGGGTAAAAGTGGAATCCTTTTTAATTTGTTGTTACTTAGATTTAATGTTTTCAATCCAGATGGAAAATCACAAACACTATCAAGTCTGTTATCCCAGATAGAAATTTCCTGCAGTAATGGTGGAAAAGAATCCACATGAGCAATTTCATTTCCGGGAACACGTAATACTATTAAGGATGCCGGTAGCTGATGTAAATCCTGAAGGTGATTAGAGCCGGCAAAAAGATATTCAAGTTGCGGTGGTAGTGGCCCGAGGCTATTCAGATCATTGTACGAAACATCCATGTATTGTAAAGTGGATGGAAGTGCTGGTAAATTATCAAACAGGTTAGCCTGTGCTTCCAGGCGTTTAAGTTGTGGTGGGAGATCGGGAAGATCATCAAGATAAAGGAAATTGATTTTTAAAACTTCCAGGCTGTCGAAATATTTGATTCCCTCAAGATCTTCAATCAGGTTGTTAAAAAAATATATTTCAAGGGTTTTTAATGAGGTAACATTAACATTCGTGGTATCGAGTTTATTTCCTACGATTGCATTACTATCAATATTTTCAATTATATAATTACGGAAATTACTATCGGGAATTGTTACAAACTGTGCAATTGAAATTTGTCGGAAACAAATAAAAATTAACAGGAAGATATATTTTTTCAAGAGTTTTTAAAAATTTTGACCAAAGATAAAAACTTCCGTCAGTTAAACAAGAGATAATTAAGGGTCAACATGACCGATTTTTCAACGGATTTTGCAAGGAAAAAAACATGCTCAATGATGCTGGCACACCGTATATAACTGATTTCATTACTGCTTGAGTTTTTTTACCATTGTTAATATAGTTGCAATGGCAACAGTTTCCCCACTTTCATCATATACATCTACCAGAAATTTTACAATTCCTTTTGCCACATCATCATCAGTTCGTTTTTCAGTATCTACTTTTTCTTTCACAGTGAAACGAACTCCGATTGTCATTCCAGGATAAACAGGTTTTGTAAAACGGCATTCCTCTAATCCGTAGTTTAGAAGAACTGGTCCCTTTGCAGGATCAACAAATAGTCCGGCAGCTTTACTTAAAACAAAATAACCATGTGCAACACGTTGTGTGAAAATGGTACCTTCCAGTGAAGTGGCATCCATGTGTGCATAAAAATTATCGCCGCTCACATTAGCAAAATTGTGAATATCAGTTTCACTTACTGTATGCTTTGCAGTGATAACTGTTTCACCGATTTCCAGTTCTTCAAAATGCTTTCTGAAAACATGAACATCTTTTTGAATATATTTTGCTCCATACTGATATACACCTGTAACATTGGTAATTGTTGTTGGTGATCCCTGGATTGCGGTGCGTTGCAAATAGTGAAATACACCTCTCTTACCTCCCATCTCTTCTCCTCCTCCTGCTCTTCCAGGTCCGCCATGAGTGAGCAAAGGCATTGGTGAACCATGTCCGGTACTTTCCTTTACACAATCACTATTTAATACCAGTATGCGCCCATGCATTCCTGCAGCACCTAATATATATTCCTTTGCAATTTTATCATCAGCAGTAATAATGGAACTAACCAATGATCCTCTTCCCATCCTTGCCAGTTCAATCGCTTCATCCATATTTTTATACGGCATTAACGTTGACACCGGACCAAATGCTTCCACTTCATGACAATCTGTTTTTTTGAAAGGTTGATCGTTATAAAAAACGACAGGTGCCATAAACGAACCTTTATCAGTATTGCTTCCTTTCAGATCAAGTGATGAAGAACCATCATATATAATCTCCTGGCTTAATGCAAGTAGTGCTACTTTTTCCTGTACTTCCTTTAACTGACTTTTTCCTGCCAGTGCACCCATCCGCACACCTTCCTGCATCGGATCACCGATTACTGTTTGCTGCAACCGTTTACCAAGTGCAATCTGCACATCCTCCACCCTGTTTTCCGGTACAATCATTCGACGGACTGCAGTACATTTCTGTCCGGCTTTTGTTGTTATTTCACGATGTACTTCTTTTATATATATATCAAATTCCGGTGAACCGGGAAGCACATCATTGCCCAGCACACAACAATTTAATGAATCTGCCTCCATATTAAAAGGAACAGATTCGGCAAGAATACGTGGGTGGCTTTTCAACATTAAACCTGTTGATTTACTTCCGGTAAACGTAACGACGTCTTCACTGCTCACATGATCCAGAATACCTTGTGCACTTCCGCAGATCAGTTGCAATGAACCTTCCGGGAGAATGCCTGATTTTATTATTTCTTTAAAAACTGCTTCAGTGAGAAAGCTGGTTATAGTGGCAGGTTTTACAATTGCAGGAACTCCCGCAAAAAGATTTACTGCTATCTTTTCCAACATTCCCCAAACCGGAAAATTAAAAGCATTAATATGAATGGCAACTCCTTCTTTCGGAACACAAATATGATGACCGATAAACGTACCTCCTTTCGATAATTTCGCTACTTCTCCTTCCAGGCAAAACCGTTCATCAGGAAATTGCTTTCTCAGACTTGCATACGTAAACAGGTTTCCGAATCCACCTTCAATATCTACCCAGCTATCCATACGTGTTGCACCTGTTGCCCAGCTTACTTTATAGAAATCTTCCTTTCTTTCAGTAAGATATAAGGCAAGAGCTTTCAACATCCGGCCTCTTTCATGAAAAGTCAATTTACGCAATGCAGGACCACCTGTTTTACGTGCATAACTTAACATTGCATCAAAATCAAGACCTGCACTGGATGCACTTGCTACTTCACTGCCGTTAATGGCATTGTATAACATCTGACCATTATCACTGCCGCTTACCCACTTTCCGCAGGCATAATTATTTAGTTTGTACATGGATTCTGTTTGGGCTGCAAAGGTATTATTTGGAGACTTCATTTAATGACCGATATCCTTCAGAACACAAAAAGAACAAACAGATATTGATTTGGAGTTAGCTGAATGATATATGTTATTATTTTTGCTGGTCTGTAACCGATCACATTCAACAATAATTATAAAACCAAAAACATAAATCAAATGAAAAAAATTACATTACTTATTTTAACGTTAACCTTTTGTTCGATAGGTTATTCGCAATCCGCAAGGAAGTTCAGAGCTGGTATTAAAGGTACAGTTCATGCTCAGCATCATGGAGTTATTGTAAATCCAGTTAATCCTGCTGCCGTTATTTTTACTGATAATATGGATGGTGACAACTCAGTTGCAGGTCTTGCATTAAGAGGTTATTCAACATATACGAGAAGTATCGGTGCTATTGATACAGCAGGTATGGGTCTTTCTCCGATATGGTACCAGGGTGATCCTAGCGCATTTGATGCATACAATGGTCCTGTTGAAGGATATGTTGCTTCTGACTACAACTCAGTAGGTGACAGTACAGGATTTACTGAAACACTTGACAACTGGCTGGTACTTCCTGTACAGGCTGTTGCAGCAGGTGATTCATTTTCTTTCTGGGCAAGTGCTATTTCGGGTTCTACCTTTCCCGACAGTTTAAGTGTATTATTTAATCCTACAGGAGCGACACTTCCTGAAGATGCAAACTGGGTATCAATGGATAATTTCTTTGTTGATCCTGCAACAGGATGGGCACGTCATGCATACGCTGCTCCTGCTACCAGTGCAACAGCAACTTTTGCAATCCGTTACAATGTATATGATGCAGGTGCAGCCGGAAGCAACAGTGAATATATCGGTATTGACCAGATTGATGTCTTTGATACCATAACTGTTATAGTGCCAACCGGTTCATTTGATACCTGTGCATTTGCAGTTGATATCACTTCACTTTTAGGTGGTGCTGTTGGTGTTACCAATACAATGGGCCCTTATAATAATGATGCAGCTACAACTAATGGTGATGATCCTTTAACCGGTTGGGAATGTTTTGGTGAGCCTGATGGTGGTGGAGCTGCTCCTGAACTGAATAACACTGTTTGGTTTAGTTTCACTGGTGATGGAAGCAATTATCTTATTACAACAAATACATCATGTGCCGGTGTTGCAGATCCATTAGATGATGGTGACACACAGTTTGCATTATATACAGGAACATGTGGTGCATTAACTCCTTTAAAATGTAATGAAGATTTAGGTGCTACCGGTCCTCCTTACCCAGCAGGATTTTCTATAGGTACACAGGCAGGAACAGTTTATCATTTGCTGGTTGATGGATTCTCTTTCAACGGTGCCATTTCCAATGGAGATTTCTGTATTGCTGTTACAAAAATTGCAGCTATTAGCTGTGCTGATTCTACAATTACAACTGGAACAGAGTCACAAAGTCTTACTTACCTGTGTGAAGGTGATACAACTACACAATTAACTGTTTCAACAGTAGGTGCTATTGCATCAAATGCAGGAGATTATTCCGGTATAGGCTGGATTATTTCAACATCTGATCTTTCAGGAAATGTAAATGCTGTAACAGATGTTTCAGTACTTGCTTTCTATACATTCACTAATCCAGTTCCTGTTACATCTTCACGTACATTCAGAAACAACGGACAGATTGGAGGCATCACTGCCGGTAATACTTATTACTGGACACCAATAGTTTTTGGAAATGCTGTTTCGAATAATGGAGGAACTCCTGTATTCATGAACGATTTAACTTTAGATCCAACCTGTACAACTACCGGTACTTCATTAGCAGTTGATATATTACTTGCTAATAATCCATTATGTATTTCAGGTGTGAGTGAAAATCTTCCTGGTAAAAAAGTAAGTATGATTGTTTATCCTTCACCTGCACAGGATGTATTACATGTTGATTTCACTTCTGCTGAAACACAAAGCGGAGTTATTGAAATCACTGATTATACTGGTCGCGTAGTATTAAGCCAGTCACAAAATATGATTGGTGGTGTAAACAATGTTATAATGAATGTTAAATCTCTTTCTTCAGGAACTTATTTCGTTTCTGTGAAAGGTGATGCATCACGCAACGTTAAGTTTATCAAGAATTAATTTTCAAATATTTTAACAGAAAAGGCTGTCAGAAATGATGGCCTTTTTTGTTTTTAAGAGGTGATGTATATTGATTACCGGAATTAATATCTTTGAAAAATACCCCACTCCTATGAAAAAGAATCTGATGTTACTGCTGATATGCATATTGCCACTGTTTGGATATTCACAATGGACTTCCAATGTTGCAGTAAATACTTTAGTGAAAGATAATTCAGGAGTTTCAGAAGTTACACCACTTTCAGCAACAGCAAATGATGGGAGTACTTATGTGAGTTGGTTTGAATCAACAGCTGCAACCAATTATAAACTGATGATGCAGCGAATCAGTGTAACAGGGCAAATGCTTTGGGGAACAACAGGAATTACAGTGAGTTCGTTTCCACAAAATTCTGCAATCTACAGGTACGACCTTAATACTGATAACGAAGGAAATGCAGTTGTTGTTTTCCAGGATGAGAGAAGTGGTCACCTTGATATTGTTGCTTACAAATTAGATACTGCAGGAAACATGTTATGGGGTTCATCAGGCATTGCTTTAACAGATTCAACATCTGCACAAGGACTTGGTCCAACTATAGGAATCACTTCAACAAATGATGTAATAATTGCATGGAATGCAGATGCCGGAAATAATAAATGGATTGCATTTCAAAAGATTTCTGCTGCAGGTAATGTTATATGGCCATCGGTAAAACGTATTATCAGTGGAACTGTAAAATATTCACGTCCTACCATGGTTCCTGCAACCGGTGAA
Organism: Bacteroidota bacterium; assembly: GCA_040007375.1. GTDB lineage: Bacteria > Bacteroidota > Bacteroidia > AKYH767-A > OLB10 > JANOXC01. The sequence goes on from JBDTVD010000064.1 coordinate 11,798, forward strand.
GATTTTATTATGCTGTATGTACAGGAATCCGGAAGTGGATTCCCTCCATCATCACAAATGTTTTCGCAACGTTTCGATTCAAATGGTGATCCTGTCTGGACACAAACTGTAACTGTTTCCATGAAGATGATTCCGTTCTTCTTTTTTCCAAAAGCTGTTACCGATCATAATGCTGGTTTTTATGTAAGTTTCAGCACCTCACTTAATTCCAATCCTACTATTGGTGATGTATATGTACAACATGTTGATTTTACCGGTGCCTTATGGAGTATTGACGGAATAATTGCATCTGCTTACACTACTTTCCACAAGTTTAATCCGGTGCTGGTTACTAATGCTGATGGTACTTCTTCTTACGTGGTAATGAAATTCACGGATCTCAATCAGTCACAATCCGGTATATATATACAGAAATTCAACACGGCGGGTTTTGTACAGTTAGGCAACAACGGTGTTCAGGTAGTTCCGGTGCAGGCTGCATATAATGATCCTTTCGGTATGGCAATATCACCAACCGGAATTATAACAGGATATACTATTGGCAATGCTCCTTCGCAAACTATGGCTGCAGTAAAAACAGATACTACTGGTAATTCTGTCTGGGTGGGTAACAGTGTTACATTATGTAGCACTATTTCCGGTAAAGATGATGCTTCCTGTGGAGTGTTTATGAATAATCAACTGGTATTCGTTTGGGAAGATGAAAGAATTGATGGTGGTGTGTATGCACAGAATATAAGTGATGCAGGACAGGTTGGTCCTCTTACGGTATCTATCTCAGAAAATAAAACTGATGCAAAATATTCACTGATTGAAAACCCATCGCAAACACTTCAGTTGTTCAGTAAGACAATAACAGAAAATGCAATAGTTAAACTAACTGATGTATCAGGAAAAAAATGCGGTGAATATATATGGAGTAACAGTAACACTTTCACATTAAAAACTGATTTAAAAAGCGGATTATATATTGTTCAGGTTAAAACATCTAACGATGTATTTACTTCCCGCTGGATGAAAATTAATAATTGATTATTCAGAAATTTCATCCTTAGCTGATGTAAGTTCACTCAGCGTATGTTTATTCCCCTGGCTTTTCGCAATGGAAATTCCTTTTTCGTAAACAGCAATTGCTTCTGTATTCCTGCTTTCACTTTCAAGCAGTTTTCCCAACTGGTAGTAAGTTGCCAGGTAGTCAGGAAAAACAGCAACCAGTTCTTCCAGATGTTTCAAAGCCAATACCTGCTCTCCGCTATTCAGGTATTCCAATGCCAGTGCATACCTGCTGAATTTATCCTGTGGGTCTTCCTCAATGAATTGAAGTAATGCGTTAATTCGTGATGTTGCCATTTTCCTGTAAGAAACAAATGTTTTTGCAAAGAAAAACAAAGTAAAATAGATTACATTTGCCCTCCTGTTTTTAACCCGTTTACAAATGAAAATATTAGTTTGCATCAGCAACGTTCCTGATACTACAACAAAGATCAACTTTAGTGATGATCATAAAAACTTTGTTGCAGCAGGCGTTCAGTTTATTATCAATCCATACGATGAAATTGCACTTACACGCGCGCTTGAACTTACTGAAGCATCAGGCGGAACAGTAACTGTTATTAATGTTGGTGAAGCTGCCACAGAACCTACGATCCGCAAAGCATTGGCTATCGGTGCAACAGATGCTGTAAGAGTGAATGCCGTTGCCCGTGATGCATATTTTGTGTCGCTGCAGATTGCATCTTATGCAAAGGATAAAGGTTTTGACATGATTATTACCGGACGTGAAAGCATTGATTATAATGGTTCACAGGTGGCTTCTATGGTTGGTGAATTAATGAATGTGCCCAGTATCAGTATCGTAAAAACACTTACTGTTGATGGTGCAACTATTACTGC
>JBDTVD010000065.1:0-13625 GCA_040007375.1 Bacteroidota bacterium
AGATGTGAGATGTGAGATGTGAGATGTGAGATGTGAGATGTGAGATGTGAGAAATAAAAAAGGCGGGTTGATTGACCCGCCTTTTTCAATATATATAATAAAACTATTTTAGTGCTTAATGATAATCCGCTTCGTGAGTGATTGTTCATTTGACTTAATCTTAAGGAAATAAATTCCTTCACTGAAACCACCAATATTCAATACATAAGAATCAGCAGGTTCTGTCATGGTAGTTTGAAACACTTCTTTACCGATTACATTAATCAAAGTAAAGTTTGCATTATTTACCATACCACCAAAATCAATATTCAGTTTATTACTTGTCGGCGTTGGATATAGTTTCACTTTTTTATCAAGATTAACTTCGCTCACACCAACAGTACTGCTGGTAACTGAGAAATCATCGAAGGCAACGTTTCCTGTATCTTTATCATAAAAGAATTTTACACGAACCGTTCCTGGAGAAAGTCCGAAATGTACATATCCACCCACTAAAGTAATAGGAGGAGCAAGTGTAGTTAAAGGACTCCAGTTTGTTCCGTCAGAACTTTCATATATATAAAAAGTACTTTGTGCCATCGTTCCGCCTGAAGAAGAATTTCCTTTCATCCAGAAGTGAATACTATCCGCTGAAGCACTGAACATTGGAGTGATAGCTGTTGCACTGTCTCTGCCGAATTTATATGAATTTGGTCCGCTCAACCCGGAACTCTGCGTACTTGTATAATAACTGGTAAATCCTGTATAAGTTAGATTCCAGCCATTATAATTTGCTCCTGATAGAGAATCATAAGTGGTGAAATTATCAACGAATAATACTGTTTGTGCAAATGAGATGCATGACACAAAAACAGAAAGGATAATGCTTAAGTAGATTTTTTTCATGAATAAAACTTTTAATTTAATGTATGGCAAATGTAGGCAAATCAGCTGACATGTTGATGTGATGCAATAGTTAAGAAATGGTCAAACGCCGGTAGATTTTTTGTTGAAATGATTCATTGTCTGCTGCAGACCGATTGAAGCAAAACTTTTGATGATATCGCAACTTGTTTTTATTAATGCAGGTAGTTTCTCTTTTTGATCACTTTCCCACTTTCCAAGTACATAATTTACCTGATATCCTTTAGCAAAATCACTTCCGATACCAAATCGTACTCGGGCAAATTCCTCCGTATTGAGGCATTCCATAATACTGCTTAATCCATTGTGCCCGGCACTTCCACCTTTGGGCCGGATCTGAATAGTTCCAAAAGGCAGAGCGAGTTCATCAGCGAGCACCAGGAGATTTTCTTTTGCAATTTTTTCCTGCTGCAACCAGTATTGAACAGCTTCTCCACTCAGGTTCATATATGTGGTAGGTTTAATCAGCACCAATGTTCGTCCTTTATGACGCATACGTGCAACCGATGCTTTTCTTCCGGATTCAAACTTTACATCTTCTGAACCTGCAGCCAATGCATCAATAATTTCGAAACCGATATTATGACGTGTCATTTCATATTCAGTTCCGATATTCCCAAGTCCGGCAATGAGATACTTCATAGGATAAATATCAAATAAAAAGAGGAACCCATAAGAGCTCCTCCAAATATATTAATGTTGTTTCTATCTACTATTACTTCGCTGGTGCGGCAGCAGCTTTTGCAGGGGCAGCAGCTTTTGCAGCAGTAGCAGCTCCGCCAGCAGGTGTTTCATCAGCAGTCATGTTACGAGTAACACGAACACCAACAATAACATTGTTTTCAGTGTCGAGGAAAGTAACACCTTCACGTTTCATATCACGAATACGAACACTTCCACCTATTTTCAAATCAGAAATATCAATTGTGATATCATCCGGTAATTTTGATGGTAATGCTTCGATTTTCAGTTTGCGCATTTTTGCAACGAGTTTACCTCCCTGTTTAACACCTTCAGATGCACCGGTAAATTTTACAGGAACACTGATAGTAACAGGTTTGTTATCGCTGATTTCCAGGAAATCAATATGAATGATGGCATCCGTTACAGGATGATACTGCACTTCTTTCAACACAGTTTTAAATGTGGTTCCATCAATATCCAGATGTACCAGATGTGCATCAGGAGTATAGATCAGCCCTTTGAAGGCACTGGCATCAGCTGAAAAATGAACAGGCTCTTTACCGCCGTAAATTACACATGGCACTTTTTCAGCGATACGTAATTCTTTCACTTCCTGCTTGGAGATTTCGGCTCTTTTTGAACCTTTAATATCAATTGATTTCATGATAATAGAGAAATTATGCTTTTACAAATAATGAACTAATAGACTCATATGCATATACACGCTGAATGCATTTAGCAAACAATGCAGCCGTGGATAATTGTTTTATTTTTTTTGATTCTTTACGCAATGGAATGGTATCACAAACACATACTTCTGTGAGCAGCGACTGATCAATACGCTCATAAGCCTGGCCGGAAAGAACAGCATGTGTACAGAATGCACGAACACTGGTAGCACCTTTATCCATTAACAATTTAGCTGCTTTGGTTAAAGTTCCTGCAGTATCAACAATGTCATCTACCAATACTACATCTTTTCCTCTCACATCACCAATCACCACCATGCTTTCAATTTCATTGGCGCGTTTACGGTGCTTATCAATAATAACCATATCAGCATTAAAGAACTGAGCATAGGTACGAGCACGATGCACACCACCCATATCAGGAGCACAAAGAAGCAGGTTCGGAAGATCCAGGCTTTTTATGTACGGAACGAAAATGGAAGAAGCATCCAGGTGATCAACGGGAACATCAAAGAAACCTTGAATCTGTGGTGCATGAAGGTCCATTGTCATGATCCGGGTGACCCCTGCAGTTGCCAGAAGATTTGCAACCAACTTAGAAGCAATGGCTACCCTTGGTTTGTCTTTTCTGTCAGAACGGGCAAATCCGAAATACGGAATTACTGCTGTTATATAATGAGCAGAAGCACGTTTAGCAGCATCAACAAGTAATAACAATTCAAACAGGTTATCAGTTGGGGCGAAGGTGCTCTGGATGATAAACACATCACAGCCACGTACACTTTCATCAAAAGAAGGAGAAAATTCTCCATCGCTGAAGCGAGCCACCTGCACATCACCCAATGGGTAACCGTAGCAGTCAGCAATCGATTCCGCTAAGTAGCGGGAAGTAGTTCCGGAGAATATTTTTACCTGTCGTGCCATTCCTGATTTTTGGAAAAGGGCTGCAAAGAAAGGAAATAAAACACAGTCATCAAAGCTTATCAACAAAGAATTGTGGAGAAGAAAAGGTGCCAGTAAAATGGGGCTGAGTAAGGATTTTATTGCTGGTTATCAGCACTACTGGTTTGTCTTTTTAATGAGGCAAGGGTCTTTTTCTGAAGAGCTCATTCCAAAAAGTCAAAGCATACGCTACATTTAGGAAAGAAGAAAGAACACTGATTTACCACATAAGTTTATCCAGATATTCTTCCGGGCAAATAAAAAGAAGCGCTTTATCTGAGTCTAAATGATTTGGATTATTTTGATTAATAATTTCCAGTGCTATGTTTTTTAGAATGTCTCCATTTTTTGGATGGGAAAATGTTGGAAATGGATTCTCTATAGTTGCTTCATGGTATTTGACGAAACGTGCATCTCCATCCTGAATAAGAATCAAAATCGTTCCATCCTTGATCAGAGGACTTTGTGTTCCGTAATTACTCTCTGTGACTTTAAAAATAATTTCCTGAAGTTTTAACATACCGGACTGGTGGTTTCTATAGTCTTACTTATTTAGCCCAACTTCACTTGCAATACGTAACATCATATTTGAAGAATATATAATTAATACATAAACATATTACCATTTTCAGTAAAAATAAAAAAGAACTGAATATTATTTCCCACCAATCTTTCAGCCCAAAAAATCCTGATTTATACGGATGCCCGGATATTATTCTCCTTTATATATTAATTCCCCTTATTTAAATCATTACAGAAAGCTGAATTTCCTTACACCGCCTCAACTTACGGCAAAGTAGACGACAGTAACCTTACCTAACCCTTATAGTATAAACCTGTCGAACACAAACAACAAAAGACTACTTATGACTTCATCCACTTCAGGTTTACGTCACATCAAAGTTCCCTTATAATATTCTGGCAGTTTCCATCTTAAAAATAATTCTGCTGTATTCATGCAGATTGTTTTTCAGGAAAATTACTTATTGCAAATCTGTAATAATTAATTGATGAAGCAGTGCGGGCAAACTAAAAATTATTCAAACGTTACATCAATATATATTAAATTCTTCAACAAAATAAATTACGCGACACACATTCATTCTCTTCAAATTATGAAAAAAATCCAATTAGTTTTAGTAGCCATCATCAGCCTGATTACACTAAAAGCTACTGCAAACAATTTAAGTATCAGCAATGTTTCTGCACCTTCATCAACCTCAATTCAGTTTGATATCTCATGGGATAACAGCTGGAATGTTGCACCTCTTAACTGGGATGCAGTATGGATAATTGTAAAGACACAGGTTTGTGATGGAACTTCCAATCCATGGGCTCATGCAGATGTGAGTACAGTAAGTGGAAATCACAGTGTGGGAGGTGGTGTGCTGCAGGTAGATGCTGTTGCTGATGGTAAAGGTGTTTTTATCAGACGCTCAGGATTCGGTGCAGGAAGTATTGCATCGAGCACCGTAACACTTACCCTTTCAAACAGCTATACTGTTGCATCAACCAACTATGAGGTAATAGGTGTTGAGATGGTGAATGTTCCGCAGGGAAGTTTTAATCTTGGCGATGGTTCAACAGTTAATGCAACGCACTCAACAGCTTCATTCGGCACTGCAAATACTGCAGCAGTTTATACTGTTAGCAACGAGAATGCAATTGCACTTGATGGTTTAAGAAATGACAAAGCCGGTGATGCAAACATTACTGCACATGCTGCTATCATTGCTGGATTTCCAAAAGGATACAATGCTTTCTATTGCATGAAGTATGAAATATCACAACAACAATATGTTACTTTTTTAAATCTGATTGATTACGCATCACAGCAATCACGCACAGCAACAGCTCCTTCATCGGCAGTTGGTACTGCAGCACTGGCAACAGTTTCAGGTGATAACAGAAATGCTATAGAAATAAAAACTCCCGGGGTTGCATTTTCCACTCCAGCAGTTTATGGAAATGATCTCAACGGTAATAATATATATGATGAAGCATCAGACGGTGGAAATATTGCCTGTAATTATTTAGGCTGGGATGATCTCAAAGCTTATCTCGACTGGGCAGCATTACGACCTATGACAGAAATGGAATATGAAAAAGCAAGCCGTGGTTCAAGTTCCTCCTTATTAAATGAATATCCCTGGGGTTCTACAACAATGAATCAGGCAATATCAAACAGCCTTGCAAGTGGCGGATCTTCTTCAGAAGTTTCATCCAGCAGTGCAGATGGTTTATGTGCATCCAATGCAGGAGCAAGCTCTACACTTGGGCCTCTCCGTTGCGGTTATGCAGCAACTGCAGCAACATCACGAACCGGTGCAGGGGCATCTTACTGGGGAATAATGGATCTTGGCGGAAATCTCTTTGAACAAATGTTTCAGTGCGGATGGTGGACGGGTGCAACCCGTACAGCTGTTCCAACATTTACAGGAACACTTGGCGATGGTGCGTTAGATATAACAGGTAATGCAAATGCTGCCAACTGGGGAGCAGTTGCACTTACTATAGTAAGAGGTGGAAGCTGGGAAGGAACCAATCAACGTGTACAGACTTCTGATCGTTTTTATGTGAACTCCACTGCACAAAATGCAACAAGAATTCGTCGTACCGGTGGAAGAGGTGTGCGTTAATTAAGATTTAATTTATATATATACTATTTATATCACTGCTTTGAAAGTAGCCGTAACTGCATTCATACTTATCTGCTCCATGTGCACTTGTTATGCACAATTTACAGGAGGTACTGGAAGTGGACATGCCGGAAGAATCATTGTGAGCTCTGTTTGTTCGTATGCGAATTCTAATCCTTTTAAAGGAGGAAATGCAGATGGTGAAGCAAATCTCCGACAGATTAACAGCGCATGTTCGTATGCTTCCAGCAATCCTTTTGCAGGAGGTGATGCTGATGGTCATTCATCATTACGGTTAACAAATGTTTCCTGTACAACACCATCATCCAATCCCTACACAGGTGGGGTTGCTGATGGACATTCCGATGCCGTACTCACAAATATTTCCTGTTCCATTACATCAACAAATCCATTTGCAGGAGGTGATGCTGACGGACATGCAAACTCCGGAATTACAAATTCAGTTTGCAGCATTACCAGTACCAATCCATTTGCAGGAGGTAATGCTGATGGTCATTCCAATTCAGGTTATATAAATACGGTTTGCACTGTAACAAGTACCAATCCATTTGCTGGAGGAATGGCTGATGGTCATTCTAATAAACGGATTACAAACATTTCCTGTCCTGTAACAACCATGAGTCCATTTTTTGGTGGAGTTGCAGATGGACATGCTGCAATAGCCATGATTAACAGTGTTTGCAGCACTACTAATTCCAGTCCTTTTTATGGTGGAAGAAATAATTTATATACCTCTAAATTCAATCTTGTCTGCGGTGGAACATTACCTGTAGAGTTACTTTCATTTCATGCACAGCCTGAAGGAGAAAAAGTAGCGGTAACATGGTCAACAGCTACCGAAATAAATAACGATTATTACTCTGTTGAAAAATCAAAAGATGGCAACTGGTTCAGTCAGTTCGACAAGGTGAGAGGTGCAGGAAACAGTAACAGGATTATATATTATAAGTCGTACGACTACAATCCTTACACAGGAGATTCTTATTATCGTTTAAAGCAAACGGATTATAATGGTGATTACAAATATTCAAACACAGTAAGAGTTTCTATTGATGATGAACTTACCTGTCGGATTTATCCTAATCCATGTTTTGGTGAAAAAGTAATTGTAATGCTTAGTGGTAAGAAAAAAGAGCGTCTTGAAATTACCTTATTCGATTCCAATGGAATGGTAGTATATAACAGTCATGAAATATTTGAGCGTGATGGTGAATCCGGTTTTCCAATAAATCCAGGCAGCCGGTTGCAGTCAGGAGTTTATATGGTTGTTATAAATACGGATGCAAAATCAATTAACAAAAAACTGGTTGTAGAATAATATTTTTTCAGGAAGGAATTATAATATTAAATGTGGCTCCTTTGCCGGTTTCACCTCTTGCATATATAATACCCTGGTGATTTTCTACAATTTTTCTGCACAGCGCCAGGCCAATACCGGTACCACTGTAAGCCTGTTTACCATGAAGTCTTTCAAATATACCAAATATCTGATCTGCATATTCCTGTTCGAAACCAATTCCATTATCAGAAAATTCAAGCTTTATATATTCTTTATCCTGATTCAGTTTGGGATGTGCACCCAGTTCCTTCTTACTTAAATTCGTTACATCAATTTTTATTACTGGTTTTCTCTCAGTGTATTTTATTGAATTGCTTATCAGATTTGCAAACAATTGTGATACCTGCAGTGGTATTGCCTTAATCATTGGTAATTCCTGATGAATTATTTCGACTTCCTTTTCACGCAGCAGCAGTTCGAAATCAGATTTTAACTGTTCCAGTATTTTATTAAGATCAGTTTCTACAAATGCTTCTGCCGAATTTGAGATACGCGAAAAATTTAATACATCCTGTATGAGATGCTGCATACGTTCTGCTGACAGAGAAACTTTATTCAGGTAACGTGTAAGATTTACCTTGTCATCAAGATGCTTTTCCATTAACTGTGAAAACGTCTGAATTTTTCTGAGAGGCTCCTGCAAATCATGACTGGCTATATATGCAAACTGTTCCAGGTCACGGTTCGACTTCATTAGTTCTGCATTTACAGTTACCAACTTTTCACTGGTTTCAATTATACTTGTAATATCATGACCGATTGACACTGCACCATATACTTCATTCTCAGCATTTATTAACGGAATAAAATAATTTTCGAAGTAGCGGTTTAATACCGGAGAAAGATATTTCGGTTGGTGAACAGGTTTACCGGTAAGTGCAACTTTAAGATTCTGATGCATTTCCGAATTTTCAATACCAGGAAAAACCTCCAGTAAATTTTTAGATACAAAAGATTCCCCATCAAAAAACTGCAGCGCCTGTTTATTCAGCATTATGTAATTAAGATATTTATCAAAAACCACAATCAAATCCACTGATGAATTAATTATAGTTTCAACAAATTCCTTTTGCTGTTTCAGGTCATTGGTACGTTCACTAATTTTCTGTTCAAGGTTTTGATTGAAAGAAACAATTTCACTGTTTTGAGTTTGTATCTGCACAAGCATCTGGTTAAATGCATCTGTAAGTGAGCCCACTTCATCATTCACAAATTTTTTAGCCCTTACGGAATAATCACGATGCTGAGAAATTTTCATTGCTGTTTCCTCCAGCGCCAGTATCGGTTCAGAAATTGATTTCTGCAGAGATTTACTCAGAAAGTATGCAATGCCCATTGAACCAATAATGAGAAACAATGCCAACAAAGCATAATGACGTAACTGTGCATACATTGCACTTAGGTTTGATTTTATATACAATACCCCCAGGATTTTATTTTCCTGTGTTACTTCCTCGAATCCGACAAAATAATTTGATTCAAATCTGAAACCTTTATATAAAGCTACCGCAGGGAAAATTGTGGAAGAAGTGTCAGCAGGATACTTTGCAAATATTTTCCCTTCCTCATCATAAATGCATGCTGCAACAATACTCTTTTCCACCTTCAATGCATTCAGTATATCAACAGCATCACGCTCACTCTTGAAGGCAACAGCACCGGTACTGTTTCTTGCTATAACCTGCGCAAGTGTGGTTACCTGTATTCTTACTGAATTTCTGTATGAGTTATATTCCAGTATCATGTAGGCAGTACACATTAGTAAAAGCACAACAGCACAGGTCAGCAGCATGGCACTCATCAGTTTTGTCTGCAAAGAACTATTGCGAATCTTCATTTGCTTTAATATCTGCTATTTATAAATTTCTGCAACACTAAGAAGCTTGGAGCTAATAGCCAGTTTTGTATGTTGAGCAGACTTTACATTAATTTGTAATTTAATTTTATTGTTTTCTTCCATAAACTGTACTATTCCACCCCACTTAACAAAATTATCCTCATCACTTACCGTTAATATATTTTTACCTTCAGTGAAGTAAATAATTTTTTTGATCTCTTCTGCATCTTTTACATTTATATATAAAATGTGACAGTCAATCTGCCTGATATCCTGGTAACGTCTCACCACTATCGGATGACCGGAAATCATTTCTCCTGAAACAGTTTCATTAATATACTCTCCAAAAGGATCGCCACCAATTATGCCGATAATAAGAGGATCATTTGCATTTTCAAATGTTTCTTCCGGCCACTCCACAAAGTGCGTGAAATTAAAAATGAAAACTGCTTTAATTTTATCTTCAGGAAGTGTTTGTGAAACAACATTATGATAACTGAAAAACAGCATAGAAAGGAGCATTACCAATGTTTCAGGGAATAACTTGATCCGAAAGGGCAATATGTTAATCAGATGCTTCAAAAAGATATGCTTAGTTTAGTATAAATATGACGTGGTATACTGCGAAGAGCAAATTCTTCATGAGAGTCTTCAATTAAATTCTGTCCCGCAACTGAAAACGTTATAAATTTATATATATAAGCAATCCTGATGTTTAATGCAAAATAGGAATTTGTTTTCGGAATAAATATGGTTTGCGGCAACACATCTACATATCTTAAAGTACCATCCACCTGTAAATGCTTCTTTATATCGAACATAGTTTGAATCATTACCTGATTGTTAGGATCATTGGATTCGAACTCTTCTGTGCGTGGGTAAGTAGCAGGCGATGGTTTTGAAAACTTTTTGCTCAGGTACGTATAGCCACCTCTTAGTTTCCACCACGATGTTATAATAATTCTGGCTGATAGTTCTGCACCAAATGTTTCTGCTTCCAGATTGTTTGCAAAATAAAACAGAGGCAATGGAGTACTGTTAGTATCAATACTGCGTAAATCGGTATATTTATTATAAAACAGCGATAACGATATGGAACTATTTTTTGTTGGCTGTACACGATAACCGGTTTCATAAGCTACCAGTTTTTCAGATTTAAATTCACCAAAAGATGCGAGAACAGGGCCTGTAAGATCTGCATCATAACGTGATGGTGTTCTAACTGCTCTTGAAACTGCTGCCCATATAGTATGGTTGTTTTTGGGAATTAATGCAAGACGTACACTTGGCTGAACTTCTACATCAGTATAATCATTTTTTAATATTTTAGATCCGATAGTTAAATCCAACTTGTCAGGAATTAAGGATATCTGATCCTGTAAAAAACCACTTAAGTATTCTATTTGTTTGTGTGCAGGAAGAAATTCATTATTAATACTGGATATATAATCATCAGCTAAACGATATGCAACACCCCATACAAATTTGTTTTTATTTCCAAGTGACATGTTATGTTGAACATCGATATCGTATGTGAGCATTTCATCTTTAAAACCCTGCTTTCTTATATCACGAAATGTTCGGTCAAAATAAGTCTGAACTGTGAGACCGGATTTTTGAGTAAACGAATGCTCCCATTTTCCAATTACATTCTGGCCATCCACTGAAACAGAAGGGGAGTTATCTTCTTCACCGGCATAGTAATCACCCTGAAATGTAAATATATTTTTAGATGACGAGGTATAATCTGCCCGAAAACCTGTTTGTGTGATATTCCAATCATCATGCGCATCCGTTCCATCAGGTAAATCCAGACTATTATAATCATAACGTTGTGCATAAACCCTGAAAAAAAATGAAGTATCAATTTTACCACCATACCGTATAGCTCCATAATCTTTGAGGAAAGATCCATATGCTCCGGCTGCATATACTCCTTGTGTTTCCCTTGCATTTTTACTTATCACATTTACTACACCATTAACTGCATTGGAACCCCACAAAGTTCCTCCAGGACCACTTACTACTTCAATGCGATCCACATCTTCCAGCATTACATTCTGCACATCCCAGAATACTCCTCCGAACAATGGTGTGTACACTGATCTTCCATCTATCATTACAAGAAGTTTGTCGGCAAGTGAGCTGCTTGTAACAGGTGCACCATTAAATCCACGCGAGGTGATTCCCCAGTCATGCGCACCCGACTGTGCAACCTGCATATTTGATGCAAGCCGCAGTGCTTCGGGTAATCGCATTGTTGCAGATCGCCGGATATCGCTTCCCTTGATTACCTGAATTGCAGATGCTACCTCAGTAAGTTTTTCAGGTGTTTTAGAAACAGAGGTAACAACTATATTCATTAACTCTTCTACAGATAATTTTTTGAGATCCTTAACAGAAGGTAATGTGTCCTGCGCATATACTTTAGCGGGCACTAAAACCGACATCAGTATTATTAAAAAAACTGCCAGCACCTGCTTATTTAGTATTTTGGAAAGAATTTCGGTGAGCACTTTTATATCTGCGGGTTTTACAATAAAATCTGTAGCACCCATACTTTTATTTTCACTTGCTGTAATCGGATCAATTGAAGTAGAATACATATATACAGGTGTATTCTTAAAACGGTCTATTTTCCTGATCTCTGAAAGACATTGCTGACCATTCATCCTAGGCATATTAATATCTATAAATATGAAATCAGGAATAAAATCTGTTGATTCCAGTTTCTGCAAAGCATCTAAACCATCGTTTGCGAAAACGCAATCTACAAGTTGGTTTGTTGAGTTTAATGCAAGACCGAAAATTTCCTGGTCATCGGTATCGTCATCAATAAGAAATACGGTTGGCTTGTATTGCATCTGGGCGGGAAATAAGTGGTGGAAATAATATAATGAACAAATCAGGTTCCATAGATTTATGAACAGGCTTTAAAAATAGAAAAAATGCAAACGATCAGAATGATGAAATGTTTTTTTCAGTAAAAATAATTTAAAATATTACAGATCTGTATATATATTAAGCCTTCATTTTATAAAAATTCGAGGAAAAATATCTACACTAAACGAAATAATTTTTTCTTAATCCTTAAAATTGGTTGAGTAAAATAATATCAATCCGGTCAGTAATAAATACCCTTGGTGGGGAACCACATAATAAATCTAAAATGTTCGTCGAACAAAATCCTTTAAGGATTCATTTTTATCCTTCTAAAACGGGTTTCCCGATAATACTCATACAAGTCAAGTGTGAACACATAATGAGCAGGTAGTTAATTCCTTAATTTTCCTGCTCAAAGTCGCAACACTTAAGCCTGAATACACATGTACAGCCATCTCCCAAAACGGGGGTTACCGGATTATCGGTAATTATGGTTTTATTATTAGTGACGAATTGCTTTTAATAGTGAAAATCAGTTTACAAAAGTTTAAGGTCTTCTTACTTACAGACTGATTATAAAAGTAAAGAAAATTTAAAAACACCAGCATTAATCTCTTAATCGCACTGATAATCCAGGTATGGAAAGAAGCATTTTTTTGAAAGAAGAAAGTTGTTCCTCATCAAAAGACTTTACAGGAACTAAAATTGCGGAAAGATTATTCTGATAAATCAGAAACCATTTCTTCAGTTCCACTACTTTATATATCTTACTCCAGTTAAGTTCCATATAAAAAGAATCCCCTGTAATTTTAATCTCCTGATCACCAAATCCGATTAAGAGTCTTTCCTTTAAATGATTACTGGAGTTATAATTTTTTTTTATCATAAAGAATATCACCAGTGGCTGAACAACAGTTATTAATCCCAACGTTACAAACTGATAATAGGTTGGCTCAGGAACAGGTAATAAGTTGTTGTAATAACTGATAATCCAGGCAAGCATTACACAGGCAACAAATATCAGTAACCACATCACCGGCTTTTTATAGGTGAGCTTAAGTAAAAGTTTTATATATTCCCGTAAAGAGATTTCGGATGTAATTATCATGTTGTTCCGGAAAAGTGAAATTCCCTGTTCTGTTTTTTAGTTGGAAAAGCAAAACTACAAAATCCGTTTATTAAATCATTTACAGGAAGTGGTAATAAACAAATTAACTTCCGGGAATCATCAGGGTTTATTTTGATGTGAGGCTCAGGCTGCCTTTTATAGTAAGATTTTCATTCCTGATAGTAACATATTCAACAATCCAGTAATAGGTTCCGGAAGTACAGTATTCATTTTTGAATTTTCCATTCCAGCCATTCACTATATCATCAGTATCAGCGAGGTTTTGTCCCCAACGGTTGTAAATGCGCAGATTGAATTTATGTATTCCAACAGCTTTCACAGGAAAAAAATTATCATTCATGCCATCATTATTCGGTGTAAATGCATTTGGCATTTCTAAAGACACATCACAGTCTGATGCTGCAGTAATATATATGTTATCTGTTTTGCTGCAATTGTCAAGTGTTATCTCCACCCAGTAATTTCCAGGTGAAGCAACTGTATAAACTGCATTCGATGAATTATCCTGCCAATGATATGATGCACCTGCAACACTTGCATCCAATATCAGTTCTTCACC
>JBDTVD010000066.1:0-13569 GCA_040007375.1 Bacteroidota bacterium
GCTGCAGGATAGGCTTTATTTGACAACTGTAACGGTACAAAAAAAAGAAGTGAACGTCGAACTAAAGTTGTGCCAAAAAAAATTATCCAGCATGAAAAGAACAAAAACAAAAATGTGCAGAATGTGGTTTACTTCCCTGCTGATAATGCTATATGCAACATCAGGTGCTCAGGTAGTAACGCCGAATTATTATTTTACTTTCGATGGAACTAATCCATTGAAGGATTCATTAACAACAAATACTCTTAATACAACTTCGTATAATTCTTTATATACGATTGACGGTGCCACATCAGGTAGTATCGGTAAGAGTCTGAAGTTAGATGCTACAGGAAGAATCATTCTGGCTCCGCGATTAACTCTTGACTCCTTACTTGTAGTAGAATTTTTATTTAAGCCTTCCTTAAATTTTAATACTACTCAGTTTATTAATCGTAAGGACAATGCTTTTATGATTAAGATGGGTTATCCTTTTATTCAGTTTAATACCAATACTCTTTCACCAACAGGTGCAACAATTAATGATAACCTGAAAGTAGATCTTGAAGGAATAGGAAGAAAAACATACGGTTATTATACTGATGGAAACTGGCATCACTTAGTATTTAAATACAACACTAAATCAGGAAGTAAAGAAATCTGGGTAGACGGACAAAACCCTGAAGGATTTTCTGTAATTACTGCAACAGGATTATTTAATCCAAATACTGCAACACCATCTAACAACGATGTATGTATTAATACAACAACTTCATACTATAAATTTTTTGGTAATATAGATGAGATTGCATTTTACAGTAAATCATTGCCTGCATCAAGTATATATCAACACTATATGGATATGCAGCAACAAAAGCATTATAATTTTAACAGCACATTAGTTTTTGTTCCGGTTGCAGCAGCTGTTACAGGATCTGTTGATATAAATGATTTTGCTCCAGGGCATCCTTCTTATACAGTAAATGCTGTTGATCAATTGAAAGCATTTCCATTACCACGTTACAAGAAAAACCATACGTTATCACCAAATTTCAATTGGCTCGGTCTACGTTATTTATCAGGAGAATTTCAACCTGGTGTTTCAATGGCAACAGCAGTAAATAACAGTGTGGAAATACAAAAGCAACTGGCAAAAAACTTTAATTATTATTTGCTGGTATCCTGCAACACAAGTACATCAACACAATATACTGATCTTACAAAGTTTCATGGTGCATGGGTTAAACTTGCCAATGATAATCCGCAGTGGAAATCATCAGCCATTTCTTTCTGGGCACAATTAAGTCCGCAGGCTTTTGGCTATTCATCAAACACTGGTTACATTGAAAATAAAAATCTTCCTAATAATCATTATCTACGCAATAGCAGTGGACAATTTCTATCATTAACAGGAACAGTTAGTGCGAATAAATTCTGGAGTCCTGCATCACCGATGGATTCTTTTATATATGATGGATTGACTCAGCAAATACAGGTGAGAAGATTAACAACAGCATTAACGCGACCACTTGATTTTATTTGTGAAAATGGTGAGGTGATACCTAAACCCGGAACAATTGCAATGTCAGCAGATCCAAATGTAGTATTGGATAAAACACTTACAGCAATTACTGATTGGGATACTTATCTTGGAATGAGAAAGACAAATCTTTCCAATTTCTATCGTGATCAGTTTATGACAATGCCACAACTTGCAAATACATCATATGCAGAATACCAGGTGTGTGGACAGTCTGCACATCATAAATATTCTGAAACACGGATGATTAATGAAACACCAACAGGAAAACATCTTTCAACGCCCGACTTCTATCCACGCTGGCCGAACAATTGGTTAACCGGCACATCAGCATGGAATGGATGGCAGGACATTATTGGAGGAAGATATTCTGAAATTCAACTTGGTGATAATTTATATTCTCCTTTCGTTTCAGCTGGCTGGAATGAAGATGAGGAACGCAATATCAGGCCTGGTCAGTGGTTAGGTTTGTTAAAATGTATGGGAATGTTAGGTGCTGAATATTATTTTGCAGGTTTCTTCAATGAAGCCGCTTCCTATAATCTTCCAAATCCTCCTCCTGCAAAACCTGAAGGATATGTATGGCAGGCTGTAATTCCTGCGTACGCACAGGCAGTGACAAGCAGGTATGAAGATCTTTTAAGAAATGGTGAATTAATGACAGGTGATGTACCAAATTCCTATACAAACCCAACTGCACCAGGATATTCTTTTGAAGCAGGTGATCCACGTAAACTAGTTGTAATTCGTAAAAGCAAAACACAGAATATATATGCAATTACAGGTACTATTCAACCCAATTCGAATATGGCGGGTAATACAGAAATTGAAAGTGAAGCAACAATTACACTGGATGGCCAGAAACTTAAATTTAAAATCCGTCGCCAGGGCAGTACTTATATATATGATAATTCCAATCCGTCACAGCCGGTGTTTTATCAACTTGATGAATGGCATGAAAGTTCACACCCTTACAGATGGTCAAAAGATTTCACTCTTGAATCTGAACTGGCCGATGTACTGCCTGCTTCAGTAACAATAAAAACTGAAAAAGCAGTTAATGCAACTTCGGGTGATTACAGAAATGCCAGCAGTTTCATTTCATTTAGTAATTCTGCCAATGCTGTACAATATAGTTTTGAACCACGTGCAACAGGTAATTATTATCTGTGGGTTCGTGCAAGAAGCATAAATGGAAATACAACCGGATTATCTGTTGCAATTGATTCAGCAAATGCAAGAACGATTGGATGTATTAATGATACAACATGGAGATGGTATAGTATTGACGGCTGTTCACAGTTACCAATAACTTATAATAATCTTTCAGCTGCAGAGCACACATTAAAGATAAATGTGACAACTAATGATATACTTCTTGATAAAATATTTTTAACGGCTGACGGTTCTCTGAACCTGAATCCAAACCAGGCAGCATGCAGTGCTACAGCAGCAACTATATCTACATCAGGGCCAACAGGTTTTTGTCCAGGAGGAACGGTTTCTCTCACTGCATCGAATGGGTTATCATATATATGGTCATCTGGTCAAACAACAAAAACAATATCAGTGTCAGCAAGTGGTTCTTATAGTGTTACTGTAAACAATAACGGATGTAATTCTTTGAGTGCTCCTGTTAATGTTACTCAGTTTACTACACCGACAGCTACTGTAACCAATCTTGGACCAGTGACTATCTGCCAGGGCGATAGCGTTTCATTACAATCATCAAATGCCTCTGCATATATTTGGTCGAACGGAAAAACTACAGCATCAATTTCAGCTAATGCATCAGGAGCTTATAGTGTAACAATAACTGATGCCAATGGTTGTACAGGCACATCATCTGCATTAAATGTTACAGTATCTAGTTTACCAACAGCATCAATAAATCCTTCTGGTGTTATCACCATTGTTCCTGGCCAGATATTAAATCTTAGTGCAGGTGGTGGTAATACATACACATGGATTCCGGGTAACACTACTTCTGGAAATCTTGATGTAAGCGCCGCTGGTGATTATAAAGTTATTGCAACAAGTGTAAACGGTTGTTCAGATACTTCTGATGCAGTAACGATTAACCTGGCTGTTGTTATCAATGCGCAAATTTCAGTTGATGGAAATAATTATATCTGTCCTGGTGCTTCAAAAACATTAACAGCATCACAGGCTGCATCGTACTTATGGGCACCAAACGGTGAAACAACACAATCAATCCAGGTAATGAGTGCAGGTAACTATAAATTAACTGCCTATGATGGATATGGAAATAACGGATCAACAACTGTTACGATTATTGATGCTGCTGAACCGGCTGCTCCATCAGTTGCTATAAATTATATTCCAAATGCAGCATATCAGCTTACGGCAAGTGAACCATCTGCATCATCGTATCTGTGGTCAACAGGACAAACAAGTTCAACAATTAATGTTACATCCCCTAATATATATACAGCAGTAGCAATTAATGCTTTTGGTTGTACATCAGATCCGGCAATAATGGATGTAAATTCAATAACCGGTCAGCCATGTGGAAGAGCAGACATGCTTACAACATATAATATTACTGATATAGAAGCTACCATTGCATGGAATCCTGCCGTAACAGGTGATGCATTTACTATATATATGTGGAAAACAGGTACCACAGCAGTACAGAATTATTCAGCTGCAGGAAATGTTTCCAGCTTCCGGTTAACCGGAATGCAGGGTAGTACAGATTACTCCTGGAAAGTTCAAACTCAGTGTGCAGGATTATTGCAGATGAGTGATGTTGGAACATTCAGAACAAATGCTTCTATACTTCCATGTGGTTCCATACCGCAAAATCCGACTGCATCCAATATAAATACCAATACAGCAACATTGAACTGGTTTCCAACCGTAGCAACATCTTTTAAAGTAAGATATCGAGTTATTGGTGCGGCAAGCTATCACTTTAAAACATACAATGGAACACTTAACCAGGCAGGCGGACCAATAACCGGTCTTGTTGCAGGAACGATGTATGAATGGAGCATTCTGGCATTCTGCAATGGAGTTTCAACTGCTTATTCACCTTCCTCCTATTTCTCAACAATTAACACTTGTGGTTACCTTGGAAACACCAGTGCAATTAATGTTAGTCCTACTACAGCAACAATCGGATGGCAGAGTGTAATAAGTATGGACACTATAAGAATCAGAGTAAAAAACATGTCAAACAATACTGACAGAAACATATATATACTTGGAACACCGAATACAGGACAATATCTGATCAAAAATCTTCGTCCCAACACTACTTACCAGATTGATGTAAGAGGAAAATGTTCAACAGGTGCATTGGGCGCCTGGTCACCAAAAGTAACGGTAACTACAACCAGTGTAGCTGCGAGAGCCGGCGATGATAATCCACTTGGTATTGCAGGATATCCAAATCCAACCAGAGATTATCTTAACTATATATTTGAAACAGATACACCGGAAGATTATATATTAAAAGTTTGTGATATGTCAGGAAGAGAATTATTTCAGGAAGTGAGAACAGCAGAAAATGGTTCGAATGCAGGAGATATTTCAGTTACTAAATATTCGCCCGGACTGTATCTTATGATTATTCAGAAAGGAGCTTTATCAAGCAGATTCACGTTCGCAGTAAATTAATAAGTTCAATGTTGGTTAGTACGAAGGGCTGGATGCACACCAGCCCTTTTTTTTTATTCAAAATCATCGTAAAGCAAGTATCGTTTTCTTTTAACTTTAAATTCTTCAATACCCTGTTGCCAGCTGTTTCTTATTTCTTCTTCTGAAACATTACTTTCAATTTGCTTTCTAAGTAAATCGCTACCGGCAAGTTTATCAAAAAAAGGTATGAAATATTTTTCCTTATTATCTGAAATACGATAAAGCTCCAGCAACCAGTATATATATAACTGACCTGCACTACTCATATACTGCATTCCAAACTCACGAAGATCATAACCATTGCATTCTACATTTTCATACAGTGGATTTACTGCCTTTCCAGCAATTTTTCGGGGAACAAATCTGAAAGCACCTTTCTTTAAACCTGGTTTTCCAATTACCTGGAAAGGATACTCAGTTCCACGACCTACACTGATATCCGTTCCTTCAAAAAAGCAAAGTGATGGATACAAATACACTGCTGCCATATTTGGCAGATTGGGTGATGGAGCAACAGGCAAATCATATAAAACTTTATGGTTCCAGTTTTTTACTTTAACATAAAACAATTCGCACTTCTTTCCTTTTGAAAGCCATCCTTCACCATTCAACATCAATGCATATTCAGCAACGGTTAATCCATGCACAACAGGAATCGGATTCATACCAACAAAAGAAGCATAAGAAGTATCAAGCACCGGACCATCAACATAGAAACCATTTGGATCAGGGCGATCAAGCACTAACACCGGAATATTTTTTTCCGCACATACTTCCATTACATATTGCAAAGTAGAAATGTAAGTGTAGAACCGCACACCTACATCCTGTATATCAAAAACAACAATATCAACACCACTTAGATCTTTTTCATCAGGCTTTTTATGCGCACCATATAACGAAACAATTGGTAATCCGGTCTTCTTGTCTTTACTATCAGCAACGTGTTCTCCGGCCTCTGCTTCTCCTCTGAATCCATGCTCAGGAGCAAAAACACATTTAATTTTCATACCGGCTGCAACCAATGAATCAACAAGATGTACTTTACCAATGATGGAAGTCTGGTTGGCAACTACTGCAATTTTTTTATTCTTTAATAATGGGAAATATTCCATTGTTCGTTCAGCACCGGTTTCAATCTTTTGTCCGAATGAAATACAACATGAAAACAAAAGGAGAGAACAGATTATTAAAATGCTCCTTACCCTGTAACGAATTATCATTATCAATTTTAATTTCTGCATCAAACATATTAAGAAAAACAATGTTGATCATTTCAATTATTGCATCTTTGCAAAACCATATGAACACGCAGTTATTCGTTGCAAAGAAAATAATTAAGGGAACTGATGGTAAATCCATGTTTAGTCAACCGGTAATCCGTCTGGCAATAGCAAGCATGTCATTGGGAGTTGCAGTTATGCTGGTTACGATTATGATTGTAACAGGATTTAAAGAGCAGATTACACAGAAAGTTTCAGGATTCGCTGCACACATACAGTTATCCTCTTTTTCTGATGGAGAAAACCTGGATGAATCATCGTTTTCAAAGAATCAATCATTTCTACCTGAAATTAAAAAATTACCTGATGTAAAGCATGTTCAGGTGTATGCACGAAAAGCTGGAATATTAAAAACAAAAGATGAATTTGAAGGAGTAGTACTAAAAGGAATCGGAGATGATTATGATTTCACCTATTTGAATAGTCATTTACAAAGTGGGAAAATTCCAACACTGAAAAAAGAGGTAATTACAAATGACATATTAATTTCGCAGAATCTTTCTTCAAAACTTCAATTGAAAACAGGTGATAGCTTTTTAGTTTACTTTTTAGAGAATAGCAAGAAGGTACGAAAGTTTACTGTTTGCGGAATTTACAATACCGGTTTAGCCGAGGAATTTGATAATATATATTTATTCTGTGATATAAGAGTGATACAAAAGTTAAATAACTGGAGTGAAAATGATATTGCCGGGTACGAAATTTACACCACTGATTTTAAAAATGTGGATCAAACTGCTACGTCCATCTATAATCTCACCGGATACAATTTCAACTGTAAAAGCATTAAAGATATATATCCGCAGATATTCAACTGGCTGGAACTTCAGAACATCAATGTAATGATTATTATCTGCCTGATGATGCTTGTTGCAGGAATAAACATGATTGCTACCTTACTGATCATCATTCTCGACAATACTTTGTCAATAGGTCTTTTAAAAGCGCTAGGTGCAACATCAGGTTTTATCAGAAAAGTTTACCTGCGGGTTTCTATATATATAGTTGCAAGAGGATTACTAATAGGAAATCTAATAGGTATTTCCCTTTGTTTTTTACAATATTATTTTGAAATTATCAAACTGCCTCAGGAATCCTACTATGTTTCAAGTGTGCCTGTAAGCTTTAATCTGTGGAGTATTGTTTTGGTAAATCTTACAACGTGTGTTATTTGTTTTCTGATGCTGGTTATTCCATCTGGCATAATCAGCAAAGTTTCTCCTGTAAAAGTTCTCCAGTTTAGTTGATATCAATATAAAGTGCGATCTGTTTTTTTTATCCATTCCTGAAACAAAATCAATCCTTCTTCTCTCATCAGTTGCAATCCTGGAATTTTTCTTTTTTCAAGTGGTGTTTCAATTTCTTTATATATAAATGAATCATCAAAACCAGCAATTGCTGCATCTTCATGTGTGCAGGCAAAATACACTTTTTCAGGACGTGCCCAGTAGATTGCTCCCAGGCACATCGGACAAGGTTCACAGCTGGTATATATATCGCATCCGTCAAGCTGAAACATTTTAAGATTTGCACATGCATCTCTGATAGCACTCACTTCAGCATGAGCAGTAGGATCATTAGTGCTGGTAACTTTATTCCATCCGCGTCCAACTATTTTACCATCCTTAACCACCACTGCACCGAACGGTCCTCCGCTTCCCTTATCCATTCCTTCCTTTGCCAACCGAATTGCTTCAAGCATAAATTCTCTATTCATTGTTTCAGTGATTATATATAAATTCAATACTTTGTTTTAATTCAGGATGCAGACTTAACGCAACTGGGCATGTTGTACCTGCATGTTCAAGAATTTCCTTTTCATTATTTGAATATTTAATCGCAGGCATAAAAAGAGTAACTTTAATTTCCATTACTTTTCTTGGTGCTGCCTGCATTATTTTTGTAATCTCCAGTTTCGTCCCATCAATATTAATCTGATGTTTTTTTGCTGCAATTCCCATCACCGTAATCATGCAAGTTCCTAATGCTGTTGCCAGCAAATCAGTTGGTGAAAACGATTCTCCCTTTCCCTGATTATCAGGTGGTGCATCGGTAATTAATTCAACACCTGATCGCAGATGACGGGATACTGCACGCAAATCACCAATATAATTTGTTTCGATTGTAATCATTTCATCAAAATTAATTTAATAAAACTAATGGCCTTACTTTTTCGTTATGAAAATGTATATTTGTGAATATGAATTTCAAAGCAGGAATATTTACTTTATTCATTTCGGCATTTGTTACATTTTCATTCGCCCAGGAAAACCCGAATGAGTATATGGAAGAGAAGCCTGTTCGTCTTCAAAACGATGCAAGTTTTGGTTTTTTAATTCATTCAAACGGACTTGGAATTGAAGGCAAGCGAGGTTTCATGCTTACCTATAATAAAAAATGGTTTCTTGAATCTCAGCTGGTTGGAATGAAGCATCCAAAAGAAATTAAAACTATTAATACAAGGTTCGATAATCCGAAATCATTCATTTATGGTAAGATGAATACACTAACCATATTGAGAATGGCTGTTGGGCAACAACATGTAATTTATGGAAAGGCCGACCGGACAGGAGTTGAAGTAAGAGTAAATTATTCAGGTGGCCTGTCAATTGGTTTTGCAAAGCCTGTATATCTTATCATTGATCATAGTGGTCCAAATCCTGAAGATCCTATTAACCAGGTGGAAGAGAAATACGATCCAAATGATTCAAGGCAGAATAATGTAGATAATATTGTTGGAAGAGCTCCATTTACAAGAGGTCTGGATGAGCTTAAACCCTACCCCGGACTTTTTATGAAGACAGGTTTGAATTTTGAATACGCCCCAAATCATGAAGACATCAAAGCTCTTGAAGTTGGTGTTGCATTTGATGCTTTTGCGAAGGAAATTCCGATAATGGCTTTTACGAAAAACAAGCAGTTTTATTTAAGCTTTTATATAACCCTTATTTACGGTCAGAAGTGGTAATTTTGCAGTTCACTGAATAAAATATGTCAGAAGAATCTGTTTCCCCTGAATTATTAAAGAAGCCTCGTAAACCTGAATGGTTAAAAGTAAAATTACCTATTGGCGAAGAATATAGAAAGGTTAGAGAATTAGTATCGGTAAACAAACTCCACACAATATGTGAAAGTGGTAATTGCCCGAATATGGGAGAATGCTGGGGTGCCGGAACCGCTACTTTTATGATACTTGGAAATGTTTGTACACGATCCTGCGGCTTTTGCGCAGTTGCTACCGGACGACCATCAGCAGTTGATAAAAACGAGCCATTGCGAGTTGCAGAATCAGTAAAGCTGATGAAGGTTAAACATTGCGTGATAACATCAGTAGATAGAGATGATTTACGTGATGGCGGATCTGAAATCTGGGTAGAAACAATTAAAGCAATACGTGAGACATCACCAGGAACAACCTTGGAAACACTCATTCCCGATTTTCAAGGAAAGTGGGAGAATCTTCAACGGTTAATTGATGTTGCACCTGAAATAATATCTCATAATCTGGAGACAGTTCGCAGACTTACAAAGCAGGTTCGAATTCAGGCAAAATATGATAGAAGTCTTGATGTTTTAAAAAGAATATCAGAATCTGGAATACGTACAAAGTCAGGTGTTATGCTTGGGTTGGGAGAAACTGAAAATGAAGTTTTAGAAACAATGGATGATTTAATTGCAGCAGGTGTTCATATTCTTACATTAGGACAATATCTCCAACCGACAACAAATCATCTCCCGGTTGAGGAATTTATTAAACCTGAAATTTTCAATAACTATAAAGAAATCGGAATGTCGAAAGGCTTTCGTTATGTAGAAAGCGGACCTTTGGTAAGATCATCTTATCATGCCGAAAAACATATGTTTTGATTCAGATAAAATTGATTTCATTTTTTATATATTACCATTATGACAGCAAAAAAAATCGCAATAAACGGATTAGGAAGAATTGGTAGAAATGTTTTGAAGCAATTAATTTCAGATTCGAATCTGGAGGTTTGTGCAATCAATGATCTTGCACCTCCTGCTACGTTAGCACATCTTATTAAATACGATTCGATATTTGGTATTTTTAAAGGTACAGTATCATCAGATGAAAAAAATTTAATAATTAATGGTAAAACAATTCCGGTATTTGCAGAGAAGGATCCAACAATGTTACCCTGGAAATCTCTGAATATTGATATTGTAATTGAATCAACAGGAAAATTTACAAAAGCAGAGTTAGCATTAAATCATGTTAAAGCAGGTGCACGTAAAGTAATAATTTCTGCACCAGGTTCAGGAGATTTAAAAACAATTGTATTGGGTGTTAATGATGAAATTCTGGATGGCAGTGAGATCGTAATATCCAACGCATCATGTACCACCAACAATGCTGCTCCAATGATTAAATTGCTTGATATTAATTATGGAATTGAGACGGCATATATAACAACAATACATGCTTATACAAGCGATCAGAATCTTCATGATGCTCCACATAAAGATCTTCGGAGAGCGCGTGCTGCAGCACATTCAATAATCCCTACAACAACAGGTGCTGCAAAAGCTATTACGGATGTATTTCCACATTTGAAAGGAAAGATCGGAGGAGCTGGTATACGCGTACCTGTTATTGATGGTTCACTAACTGACATTACTTGTGTCCTTGAAAAAAGGGCTGATGTAGATACCATAAATCAACTTTTTAAGGAAGCTTCTAAGAATAAGATGAAAGGGATAATTGAATATACTGAAGATCCTATTGTATCTATTGATATTGTTGGTAATCGTCACAGTTGCATTTTTGATTCACAACTTACCTCTGTAATTGGGAAGATGGTAAAGGTTGTAGGCTGGTACGATAATGAAATGGGTTATTCATCCAGATTAGTTGAACTCTGTCAACGTATGGCATCCTGATTATCATTAAACACCCAGTTGAATCCTACTTTTAAAGTTCTTCCAGGAGAAGGTTGATGTGGTAGATAGAAACTATTTGCACCACTCAGACCTTCATTCAGGTGTTCAACTTTTATAAAAAAATCAATTGTTTTAATGCGAAAGTTAAGAAAGAAATCAAAGTATGGATAGTTTCCGATTTTCACTTCATCCTGCAGATAGAATTGAGAAGTTGCCGGCATAAGTGCATTTGCCATAAAAGATGTGAAATAATAACATCCTGTACCTACAGAAATTTTCATTGCATTTTTAAAAACAAAACGCTCATGGTAAACTGCCGAATAAGTATATATATCCGGTATTCTGTAAATATCTTCATTGGTAGATTTTTGAAAACGGGTATCTGAATAAATGAACCACTTACCAATTACAGGAAAATTAAATTTCACTTTTCCTTCAGTTACATAGTATCTACCGTCATACTGTTCTGGTTTTGCATGGGAGTTATAATAAATAAAATCTTTAATAATATATATATTACCTGAAAGTTCCCAGACATTATTACTTGAAAATGCACCGCCGGAAACTTTCCAGGTTTTTTGGTTTCTGAATTTATTACTCCAGATAAAATGATTGGACACATATAAGCTGGAAAAAAATGATGGAAAACCGTCCAGGTATTCTACTTTAGCTCTTAAATCAATTTTTCCATTATTAAGTTTAACATTCCCAAGAAAGTTGGCTGAAATACTTGGATCAAATACGTCGGATTTTTTATAAAGGCCCGATAGTTTTAGATTATAATTTTGGGAATTAAGAATCATATTAATTCCAATCGAATATATATTATCAATTATTATTGAGTCAAACACATGATACTTCGATTCTTCGATTCCTAAATTTAAAGAACTCTCAAATTTTCCAGCCATCGTATTCAATTGAAATCCAGGAAGTACTAAATTTGAAAGATTGTAATAATGCATAGAGTCACTGGTCGTAGTTGAATCAAAAAAAACAGTTTCATAAAAATCAACATTGGCACTCGTAGAGTTATATATAAAAGAGGACGTCTGATAATGAATTTCATGCTCCAAAAAAAAACTGAAAGCATTTAAACTGTCTGAAGGGTGGCTTACAATTTTTTGTTTTAACCTAACATCATTATTTCTGTACTTAATAGTAGCATCATTAATATTTACTTCAAGTGATTTACCAGCATTATTTGTTATTTTGTCCAAGAGTGAATCAAATACAACCCCACCATTCATTTGTTGATTAATTACCGTAGGATGAATTGCAAGATTAATCTTGTAATTCCCTGTTCTGTTTTTATAATCAATTGCTGCATGGTAATTCAATATTTTGTTCTGTTGATTAATAAAAAAACCAGGGGAGTTAATACTTCTAAAGTCACCTTTTAATGTAAAATATTTGAATACTCGCTGAGAAAAACCTGCACTAAATGCCTGTTCTAGTTTAGATCCCTTCAGGTAACCTATATGCGATTGATTAATTTTACTTAAGATAACAGGAAATTGGCAAAAAATATTAAAGCTATTAAATTCAGACTTGGCACTAAGCACTCCAGGCAAAAAGTAATCAGTTTCTGCACCTAAGTTATGGTAAGTATAATTATCGGTTCCTAGTAATATAAGTTGATAGAAATGATTAAAAAATGTACTTGAATCATTAATGGACGATAGAGAGGAATTCCTTCCAGTTGTAAAAACGGAATCCGGTGTCTGAACTTGTGCATTTGCAGCAAAAGAGAGTAAAAGTCCTACTATAAGAGACAAAACTTTTTTTAATAAACGATTTGATCTCATCAAGTTCAAATATGCTGAAAATAAAAATGCCCCGAAATTATTCGGGGCATTATAATTTACGGCAACGACATACTCTTCCAGTTGTTACACCAGTACCATTTGCGCTGATGGGCTTAACTTCTCTGTTCGGAATGGGAAGAGGTGGACACCATCGCTATAGTCACCATAAAAATCTTATTCGCTATTGCGAATTGACAGTGATTGAAAGAAAATACACATACATTAAACTGATTACATTAAGTCTACGGGTAATTAGTATTGCTCAGCTTTGACATTACTGTCTTTACACTTACAACCTATCAACGTCATAGTCTCTGACGACCCTTATAAAGAAATCTCATCTTGAGGCAAGTTTCGTGCTTAGATGCTTTCAGCGCTTATCTTAACCGAACAT
>JBDTVD010000067.1:0-13359 GCA_040007375.1 Bacteroidota bacterium
TTCTGTCATCAGTAAATTAAAATCAGATTTTGACAAACATAAAAAGCTGCATCATTTGGATGACATTGACTGGATGTGTTATCTCGGAATTAAACAACAGGTTCCGGAACGTTATCTCTATCGAATGGACCGTTTGGGAATGGCAAACAGTATTGAAATCAGAAGTCCTTTTCTGGATTATAATCTGGTGAATTATGCTTTGTCAATTCCATCATCCTATAAAATCAAAAACGGTATCCCAAAATATATATTAAAAAAATCGCTGGAAGGAACACTTGACCAGGAAACTTTATATAGAAAGAAAATGGGCTTTTGTGTACCACTTCGTGAATGGGCCGGTGAAGTAATGATTGAATATGTAAAACAAAATCTTCCCAAATTCTGTAGAGAAACAGGAGTATTCAGTGAACCTGGTTTACGCCGGCTGGTAACTGAAATTGAAAATGGAAATGAAAGCATGACGAATCAATTATATACTGTCTATTTTTTAATGGCCTGGTATGAACGCTGGATGTATTGATGTTATGAAGAAAATTGTACTCATCACCAACATACCCAATGCTTATCGTATTCCGCTTTTTAATGAGCTGAACAATCAGTTTACAGAGTTAAATTATGAATTGATTGTAATCTTTGCTGCCGGTAGTTATAACAGGCGCAAGTCGGTGATCAACATGACAGATTGTAATTTTAAATATATAATCCTCGGTTCAGAAGGCATAACTCCGGGAGCTGATGAAGAGAAAACATATTTCAGTTATGATGGATTATTAAAAACATTGAAGGATGAAAAACCTTACCGTATTATTGTAAGTGGATTTTCAAGAGCAACAGTAAAGGTATGGTGGTATTCAAAAATCCATCGGATTAAATATATAATCCGGAGTGGTGCCATTCAAAAGAAAGGTCGTAATGACAGTGTGCTGAGAAATTTATTAAGAAATTTTCTCACGCGAAGTGCATCTTCCTGCATTGCATATGGAAGTCTTGCAGCAGAATACCTTCAATCAATGGGAGCTGCACCATCACACATAAGCATTGGAATAAATACTGTTGATACACAATTCTTCCGCAATGCAACTGCTGCTGCACGATTGAATAATGTTTCCGATGGTAAACATCATCTTACATTTACCGGATATCTGGTTCCACGAAAAAATGTAATTGCACTTTTGAAAGTAATACAGCAACTGGCATTGGTAAGAACGGATTTCTGCATGGACATTATAGGTGATGGAAGTGACAGGCCTGAACTGGAAGCATTTGTGAAGCAACAAAAACTGGAAAATTTCGTAGTATTTCATGGTTTCAAACAGAAAGATGAATTGCCGGAATTACTGGCGATGAGTAGTGTATTCTTGTTTCAGACCGGTTTCGACATTTGGGGGTTAACACTGAATGAAGCGATGGCAGCAGAAATCCCCTGCATTGCATCCATTCATGCAGGCTCGGCAAAAGATCTGATCACTCATGGTGAAAATGGATTTATTGCTGACTATGATCAGCCAACTGATGTAGTTGCATTAATTCAGGAACTGTTGAATGATTTGCAACGTGCAAAAAAAATGGGTGTTGCTGCAGGTGAATTTATCAGGGAGCATGCTTCATTACCAATTTCAGCAAAGGGTTTTATCAATGCTGTAAAACTGTCGGAATAATTAATCAGGTACCAATGCCTTTGCTTAAATGCGATCGGTATTTTTGCATTAGTAATAAGATATGACATTCAAAGAATGGTGGGTATGGTTTAAGGCATTACACTTTACAAAAAAGTGGTATCTCGTATTAATTATCATTCGTCCTATAGTAGATAATTTTTATGAGTTGAAAGAAATTTCAGCGCTGGCATCACCATTATATATTGTTGGAGTACTTACACCGGTTTTCATCTTTATCAGCTTCACTTCAAAAAAATTTCCGAAAAAAATTCCGTCGGGCAATGATATGCCCTGGGCCGTTTTCTCAGCCTTCCTGGTATTTAATTGTTTCATTTTTTATGCAATTGATCTATCTGTTGTGGCATTTGGCGATCTGATAAAATATACCACACCTGTTCTATTATATTATTATTCGAGACGGTTTGTACAGAATGCACAGGATCTTCATGGTATACTGATAGCATTTTTAGTATCGAGCATATTCCCATTCGGTATGATGATTTACGAAGCATTCAACCCTATTGCCATTCAGTATATTGGTGCAGGACGTGGAGGTGGATCGCGTATAAGGGGAGGTTATGGGGATATCATGAACTATGCTGTATATATAGTCGGACTTTTTCTGGTATCAGGATATTTCTTTCTGAAAAATGTTTACGGAAAATACCGATTGGTTATAAAACCATGGCATATGCTGCTGATATTTGGTTTTGTTATATATGGTTTAACACAAATTAAACACGTTTCCACATGGACCGTTTCGTTAACCTTATTATTGCTTCTATTGCTTCATAATTTACGAAATCTGAAAGGGATATTTTTTGTTATTATTTTATTAGGCTGTATAATTCCTTTTTTCGCAGAGGATTTATATAATGCGCAGATTGAACCTCTTATTAATAAAGAATTAAAAGTTGCGGATGGAGAAACTGATGACTCACATGCATTTAATGGAAGGATGTCGAGATGGGAACGTTATTTTGAAGTGTGGGAACAGATGCCTGCATTCAACCATTTCTTCGGAGTTGCATCCAGTAATTTTGATGAAACTATAATTATGATCGGTGCAGGTATGCATAGTGATTACGTAAGATTATTATTCTTAACCGGTTTTATAGGACTTGCATTTTACATTATTTTTCTGTTTGCAATTGGTATGCATTACTTCCGGCTTTTTATGCCCGAGAAATTTTTATTAATCGGAGCACTTGCTTCACTCATCCTATGGTCGGTGAGCACGATACCTCTTTTGTATGCACCGTTTTTATATATCACATTTCCTATCTTTTCCTATGCATTGCTTCCTGCTAACCGACAGAAAGGCTGATGAAAAAAAAGGTAATTCTCCTTCTTGGTAAACTTCCGCCTCCGTACATGGGACCTTCCATCGCTACGCAGATAATTTTGAAATCATCACTCAATAATTCTTTTAATCTTGTACATCTTGACACAAAAGCATACGATGATTTAAATGAATTGGGTAAATGGAGCTTTAAGAAATTAAAACGCAACATCGGAATTTATTTCAGAATGCGTAAACTGATAAAAAAAAATCAGCCAGCCATTGTGTGGATTCCTATCAGCCAGACTACAACCGGTTTTTTAAAGGATGCTGTTTTTATATGGATTGCAGCTTTGTCCGGAAGTAATGTTGTACTGCACCTGAGAGGAAGTAATTTTAAAAAATGGATTGACAATTCATTTTCCGTTACCAAATGGTTCGTAAAAAAAACAATGAGTAAGTGCAGTGGAATAATTGTACTGGGAAATAATCTCCGTTATATATTCCGTCCTTACTTTAAAGAAGAGAATATATATGTTGTGCCCAATGGAGCTGATTATGTAATTCCACCTTCACAAAAAAACATTAAAAAAGTAAATCTTATTTACCTGGCAAATTTACAGGCATCAAAAGGTATTGAAGATGTGCTTTCTGCTGTTGCAATCCTGCATGATGAATTCAAAGAGCACTATCATCTTGATGTTATTGGTAAATGGAGGAATGAGGAAACTAAACAGAATTGTTTAAAGATTATTGAAGATAACGGGTTGAATGTAACAGTTCATCCGCCGGAAGTAAGTCATGATAAACTGCAATATCTCTCCAACTCCGATATATTTGTTTTTCCTCCCCGTGAACCGGAAGGTCATCCCTGGGTGATTGTGGAAGCTCTTGCAGCAGGACTTCCCGTAATAAGTACCAACCAGGGAGCAATTGTAGAATCGGTGATCCATGGAAAAAACGGATTTATTGTGGAACCTGCAAACCCCTCTTCAATAGCGGAAAGTGTTGCTGAGCTTATAAAAAACAAGGAGTTAAGGCAACGAATGGGTGAAGAAAGCCGTATACATTACCTGGCATCTTTCACAGAAGAAAAAATGGTTAGCCGATTAGTAATTACATTTGAACACGTGTTGAAAGATTGATTATGGAACAGCTTACACAAAGTCTTAAAGATGGCACCATGCAATTCCTGGAAGTTCCGTTTCCTGCATTGTCTTCAGGATGCGTGCTCGTGCGTAATCATTTTTCTGTGATCAGTTCAGGAACGGAAGGAAAAACTATTAAAGATGCACGTCTTGGATATATTGGTAAAGCACGCGCAAGAAAAGAAGAACTGAAAAAAGTTTTGCAGAGTGCACGCACATCCGGTATATATAATACTTATAAAATGGTGATGAATAAACTGGAAGCTCCGAGTGCTTTGGGTTACAGTTGTGCTGGTGAAGTGATTGCAGTTGCCGGTGATGTTAAAGATATTCGTCCGGGTGATTTTGTTGCTTGCGGAGGATCAGGTGCTGTGCATGCTGAAGTGGTTGCTATTCCTGTAAATCTCTGCGCGAAGATTCCAGCAGGTGTTTCATTGGATGAAGCAGCTTTTACAACTATTGGTGCTATTGCCATGCAGGGTTTGCGCCAGGCAGATCTTCGTTTGGGTGAAACAGCAGTTGTAATTGGATTAGGTGTTGTCGGACAAATTACTTTGCAGTTGCTGCATGCATCAGGTGTAAAAGTTATTGGTGTTGATGTAGATCAGCAACAAGTGGATCTTGCATTACGATCATCAGCATTGATATATAATCGCAACAGAGAAGATATTGAAACAATAATTAATATAGAGACAAATGGATTTGGGGCTGATGCAGTTATTATTACTGCAGGAACAAGCTCTACTGATCCTGTTGATTTTGCAGGAGTGATTTGTCGTAAGAAAGGAAAAGTAATAATTGTAGGTGCAGTTCCAACTGGTTTTACAAGAAAGAATTATTATATAAAGGAACTGGATCTGCGAATGTCAAGTTCTTATGGTCCGGGAAGATATGATGCAGAGTATGAAGAGAAGGGAATAGATTATCCACAGGCTTATGTACGCTGGACAGAGAACCGAAACATGCAGTCGTTTGTTGATCTCCTTGCAGAAAAGCGCATCAGCATGAATCAGGTAATTACACATACTTTTAAATTCAATAATGCTCCGGATGCGTATCAGTTAATTCTTGATAAATCAGAACCATTTGCAGGAATTGTGCTTCAATATGATTTTAATAAAACTGTTAAGAGTACAATAACTGTTGCTGATAAAAAAGCAATTGCAGGAGAAGTGAATGCAGGATTTATCGGTGCAGGATCCTTTGCACAGAATGTGATGCTTCCTTCACTGAAAGGAAAAATAAATTTTATTGGTATAGCTACTGCAAGAGGAAATAACTCACGCAATATGGCAGATAAGTATGGATTCTCCTATTGTGCAGCAGGCAGTGATGAAGTGGTGAATGACGCAACAATAAATACATTGTTCGTTGCAACACGTCACGACAGTCATTTTGAATTTGTAAAGAAAGGAATTGAAAAAGGAAAGCATGTTTTTGTGGAGAAGCCTTTATGTCTTATTCCACAGGAGCTTGATGAACTTCAGCACATATATAAAGAAGGAAAGTCAATAGTGATGGTGGGTTTTAACCGGAGATTTTCACCATTCATTCAGCAGTTGAAGAGATTACTGGATCCTGCTGTTCCCTGTGCCATGCAGTATCGGATTAATTCAGGCACCATTGCTCCCGATCATTGGGTGCAAAATAAAGAAACAGGTGGTGGACGAATCATCGGTGAGGTTTGTCATTTTATCGACACCTGTATATATCTATCCGGAAGCACCGTAAAATCTGTTTCTGCAATAGCCATGAAAAGCAGTCCGCAACTGGATGATACGTTAAATATACAATTACAATTTCATAATGGAACGATAGCAGGAATTTCCTATTTCTCCAATGGAAATAAAGAAGTAGATAAAGAAAAGCTGGAAGTTTTTTCGGCAGGTTCTGTATATATAATTGATGATTATAAAACTTTTAGTGTATTCGGTAAACAACAGAAAACAACTAAATCAACACAGGATAAAGGACATGCAGCGGAGTTGACAGAATTTATCAAAGCGATAAAATCAGGTGGTGCTGCTCCTATCCCATTCAAAGAAATCTGTCATACCACTAATGTAACTTTCAAAGTAGTGAATTCCATTTTTCTTAATGGTGAAACACAGCAGGTGGAACTCTGATGAATTATGTTAAACGCACCTGTAACTGTTAAAGAGATGAAACCGATTTTACATCAGGACATCATGGAAAGTCTGGAGCGGCTGCGTTTATATATTGAGAAGGAATCTTTCAAAGGGTATGATCCTTATGATACACTCACTTCTCCATTTCCTTTTAAACTTTTCACGCGTTACGGACAAGCTATTGCAACACAGGTACAGAAAAGAAATCCGTTAAACATCCGTCCGCTGCTGGGTATAAAGAAAGAATACAATCCTAAAGGAATGGGATTGCTGTTGAACGGATATGTGATATTGCAGAAGAATTTTCCGGAGAAAGATTTCAGCAGGCAAATAAATTTTATATATAACTGGTTAAAAGATAATCGCAGCAAAGGATTTAAAAATGCCTGCTGGGGTTATAACTTCGGATGGGCCAGCCCTGAAAAATATTTACCTCCCTTTGCTCCTACTGTAGTTGCAACTGCTTTTATTGCATCCGGTATTTTCGAATATTATCAATTAACAAATGATCCTTCAGCAAAAGAACTGCTCATCAGTATCGGCAATTTTATAATGGAAGATCTTCCTGTAACAGAAACAGAAAATGGAATCTGTTTCAGTTATAGTCCTTATATGAAAGATTGTTGTTACAATGCCAGTTTATTAGGAGCAGAAACATTAGCTCGTATATTTTCTATTACAGGTGATATAAATTTAAAAGAGAAGGCATTGCATGCAACAGAATTTGTTGTATCGCATCAGCACGATGACGGACACTGGGAATATAAAATTGATCCTTTAACAGGCAAGGAACGTCACCAGGTAGATTTTCACCAGGGATATATTATAGATTCTATCTGCAATGTAATGAAGTATGCAGATGAACAAAATCCGGAATGGACAAAAGCAGTTGACAAAGG
This sequence comes from Bacteroidota bacterium, assembly GCA_040007375.1. Classification (GTDB taxonomy): domain Bacteria; phylum Bacteroidota; class Bacteroidia; order AKYH767-A; family OLB10; genus JANOXC01. Next base: position 7,117 of record JBDTVD010000067.1, read on the forward strand.
ATTGAAGTTTTATAAAGAGCAACAGTTTTTTTCAACAGGACAAAGCAAATGGAGACTTCCAAAAATTTATCCGGTAGAAATACATAATCAGTCGCAAGGTATAATTACTTTTTCCGGTGATGAACTTCCATCAGAATATATAAAATTTGCCGGTGACATTTTAAAGTGGACGCAGGATAATATGCAGGATGATTCAGGATATTTCTACTATAGAAAACTGAAAATCTATACCAATAAACTATCCTTCATGCGCTGGTCGAATGCATGGATGTTTCTGGCAATGGCGAAATATATAAATGCTTTAAATAAAAGTTCTGACTGATGGCGCGTGATTTCACTTTGAAAATCTACATCGAACTCGTTCAAACTATTGCACGGGCTGGTTATACTATGACTGCTTATGAAGATTTTGTAACAGGAAAAACAACTGGTAAGCAATATATATTACGTCATGATGTTGACAATCTTCCTTTACAATCGTTACGCACTGCAGAAATTGAAAAGGCAAACGGTGCAAGAGGAACATATTATTTCCGCATTGTAAAACAAAGCAATCATCCACACATTATAGAAGCTATTGCAAAACTGGGACATGAAATCGGTTACCATTATGAAGACCTTGCTTTGGCAGGAGGCAACTTTGAAAAAGCGTATGAAAACTACCTGAGTAACCTTGCCTATTTCAGAAAATATTATCCGGTAACAACCATCTGCATGCATGGAAGTCCGTTAAGCAAATGGGACAACAGACGCATTTGGGAAAAGTATGATTACAAAAAAGACGACATCATTGCAGAACCTTATTTTGATACTGATTTCAGTAAAGTTTTTTATCTCACAGACACTTCGCGTCACTGGAATGGAAATGACTACAGTGTGCGTGATAAAGTAACTTCTCCATTCAACATTCCAGTTGAGGGAACACTTGATCTTATAAATAAAATAAAAAATAATAAACTGCCATCATTGGTAATGCAGAATATTCATCCGCAGCGATGGAGTGATGACATGTATCTGTGGACTAAAGAACTGGTACTTCAGAATATGAAGAATGTAATTAAAAAAAATATTTCAAAAAAACATGCTGATTAAAAAGGAACGCATTCCAGTATTACATATTCTCTTCATTGGGTTATTACCATCTTTATTAAAGAAAATGGTTTACCGCATGAAAGGATATTCTATTGGAAAAAATGTTTCTATTTCATTGGGAGCAGTTGTTATTGGTAAAAAAGTAACTATCCGTGAAGGAAGTAAGATTGGTTTTTTTACTATCATAAGAGGAAGAGAAATACACATTGATCGTTTTGTTAAGATTGGATCAATGTCAGTAATTGATACAGAGAAAATATTTATTGATGAAGATGCACGCATCAATGAACAGGTATATATAGGAGGAATGAAAACACCTCAGTCATCATTGCATCTTGGTAAACGTACCATCATTATGCAGATGAGTTATATAAATCCTACGCTACCTGTTACTATTGGTGATGATTCCGGAATCGGTGGACATTGTTTATTCTTTACACATGGATCATGGAACTCACAACTGGAAGGATTCCCTGTGAAATTTGCACCGATAACACTGGGAAAAAAAGTATGGCTTCCATGGAGAGTATTTGTAATGCCTGGTGTAACGATTGGTGATGAAAGTGTGATTGGTGCTAATTCATTAATAACAACTGATATTCCTGCTAATTCACTTGCTGCAGGAAATCCCGCAAAGGTGTTAAGAGAAAATTTTCCGAAACGTCCTGATTCAACTGCAAAACTTAACATGGTAGAAACGATGTTTACTGATTTCTATGAATATCTTCAATATTGCGGATTTGAAATTCAGAAAAGTAATTCAGGTGAAGTAAGTAAAACCATCATCACAGGAAATAATAAAACCGGAACAATCTATTTTACCAGTGGAAATACGATCACTGAAAATCCTTCCGGTGATAGTGCGCTGATATTAATGGATGCTGATAAAAAAACTGTTACTGATTTTCATAATAAAGGATTTAAGACTGTTGTTTCTTTGAATAACAGTATCAGGATTGGAACGGGTGATACCGGTGAAGAGATAATTGGATTTTTCAGCAGATATGGTGTGCGTTTCAGCAGACTTGATTAAACAGCAACAACTGAAATGAAACATACATTATTTTACTTAGGACATCCTGCACACTTTCATTTGTTTAAAAATGTAATGCTGTCACTTCCTGAAAAGGAATATACTGTTGCAATAAAATCAAAAGATGTTCTTGAAAAACTTTTAACGGAACATGGAATTAAATATATTAATGTAGATACGAAATCTGCATTAAAGAAAGATAAAACAAAGCTGGATATTTTATCTGCATTTGCAGGAAGAATGTGGAAACTGGCTGGTGTAATCTGGAAAAATAAAATTCAGATCCTGGCCGGAAGTGCTGCTGAACTCGGAGTGCTGGGAAGAGTATTAAACAGAACCTCCTGCATTTTTTTTGAAGATGATTTTGAGAAGGTAAAACCATTTGCAAAAATTGCAGGGCCAACTGCAAAATATCTTATCTGTCCGGATTGCTGCAGTGCCTGGAAATGGAATTATAAAAAAACCGGCTACAACAGTTATCATGAACTGGCTTACCTCCACCCTGAGCATTTTACACCAATTGAATCTAAAGTTTCTTCCTTGTTCGATCTTACCAAACGAAATTTCATTCTGCGTTTTTCTGAACTGGGTGCTTATCATGATGTTGGCAAAACAGGAATTACTGATGAACTTGCACTGGAGCTGATCGATCTGCTCAGTTCGCATGGTAATATATATATAACATCAGAACGTCCGCTGGCACCTAAGTTTGAAAAATACAGGATTACAATAAAAGCATCTGACATTCATCATGCATTATACTATGCTGATATGTTTATTGGTGACAGTCAGACAATGACTGCTGAAGCTGCAGTGCTGGGAACACCAGCCGTTCGTTTTAATGATTTTGTGGGTGAGCTCAGTTACCTGGAAGATCTCGAACACACTTACGGATTAACATATGGTATCAGGACAGAAGATGCAGAAAAACTTCCACTGAAAATTAAAGAGCTGCTTTCCATTTCTGATCTGAAAAAAGAATGGGCAATCCGCAGAACAAAAATGCTGCAGGATAAATGCAATTTTGCGACGTGGATGAAAAGTTTTCTAGAGAAGCTTTAGCTTCTCTAGTGGTGTCAGGTGTTTCCACCTGACTGTATTTCTCTTATTTTCGCAGCACAATGGCAACTGTTACGAAACATCGTATCTCAAAGAGTACTTATATCAGAAGTCTTCAATGCCTGAAGTCGTTGTATCTCTATAAATATTTTTATAAAGACAGAGACCCATTACCGGAAGAAAGAAGAATGCGGTTTCAGGCTGGCCATAGCGTTGGAAAAAAGGCATGGTCGTTATTTCCGGGAGGAGTAGATCTCAGTCCTGCTCATGTGAGCAAGTATCCGGAAATGATCCGTTATACTGCAGATCTTGTTGCAAAGCAAACACCAGTTTTATATGAGGCAGCATTTATATATGATGAAGTTCTGGCTGCTCTTGATATACTTGTATATAATAATGGATGGCATGCATATGAAGTTAAAAGTTCTGTGCAGATCAGTGATACTTATCTGGAAGATGCAGCGCTTCAACATTTTATTATTACATCAGGCGGACTTGAGTTAACTGACTTCAGCATCATCCATCTTAAAAAAAATCATAAAGAAATAACAGGTGAAGAAAGTAATGACGATCTGTTTCAGATTACTTCTTTGTTGCAGGAGTGCAGAGATAAAACAGCATTTGTAAAAGAAAAAATTGCTGCAGTAAAAAAAACACTGGCTTCACCGGGAATACCCAAAGTTGATATGAGTGAACACTGTACTAAACCTTACGATTGCGATTTCCAGGGATTCTGTAAAAGACAGAAGGCATTGCTTACAGCAGGACAGTTTAAAACACTTGACATGTAATATGATCCGTAAACTGTTTACCTTATATATATTCTGGCTGATTTTCTTTTTACTTTTCAGGATACTTTTTATCCTTTATCTGCAATCAACCGGAACTGAAATAACTTTTGTAGATTATTTCAAATGCAGCTTTCACGGATTGAGGCTGGATCTTTCAACTGCTTCCTATGTAGTTGCAATACCATTCCTCATTTTCATCATGCAGGAATTCAGCAGCAGGGAAATCTTTAAAAGGATAATAAACATCTATCATTTAATTATTATTCCTGTCTGCATTATCCTCCTGCTTGCAAACATGCCTTTATACCATTCATGGGGAACATTAATTAACAGGCGGGCAATAACCTTTGCAGCAGATCCGGTTGAAATGCTGGCATCACTCAGTACCCTAATGCTTATCAGTTCCATCGCAGCGGCAGGATTATTATCACTTTTCTTTATCAGGCTGAACAGGTTGATGCTTCCTGATTCAAAAGGGCCGACATCATCAAAAACATATATAAAAATACTTACTTCATTAGTTTGTGCAGCCTGTGTTGTTATTGGTATAAGAGGAGGATTACAACTCATTCCTATTAATGAGAGCAATGCCAGTTTTTCATCACGCAGTGTTTTAAATGATGCTGCTGTTAATCCGTTATGGCATCTGGCAAACAATATCAGCAAATCAAAATTAACAGATAAAAATCTTTATCATGAAATGCCTGATGAGCTGGCAAAAAATACTGTTGCATCATTATATACAGGTGATAGTTGCAATATGGAAATATTTAAAATTGCAAAACCGAATGTAGTATTAATCATTTTGGAAAGTTTTACTGCAGATGTGCTGGAACCATTAGGTGGTGAAAAAGGACTCACTCCATTTTTATCTTCTTTATGTGATTCCTCTTTACTGTTTACTAATATATATGCATCAGGCAGACGTACTGATCAGGCATTGCCATCGTTGTTTGCAGGATTTCCTGCCCAGCCTGATTACAGTGTGATGCGCTTCACAGAGAAAGCTGCTGCATTACCTTCTATGCCTGCGTTGATGATGGATGCCGGTTATCATCTCTCTTATTATTATGGTGGCGAAACCGGTTTTTCAAATATGGGCGCTTATCTTCATCATAATAAATTTGAAAAAATTATTTCACGCGATGATTTTGCTTCCGGAAATATGAACAGCAAATGGGGAGCGCATGATGAATTCGTTTTGCAACGCCAATTGAAAGATCTTGCTGTGGAAAAGCAACCGTTCCTTTCTGTATTGCTTACTTTAACATCACATGAGCCCTTTGAAATTCCACGCGAAAATTATTTTCCTGCAACCAATGAACCTGATCGTTTCCGGAATGCTGTGCGTTACACAGATGATTGTCTGAAAAATTATTTTTCAACTGCTGAAAAGGAATCCTGGTTTGCAAATACTGTTTTTATTCTGGTTGCTGATCATGGTCATTTACTTCCTATGCAACGTGATTTTTATGATGTGATGAGTCATAGAATTCCTTTAGTGATTTATGGTGGTGCTTTAAAGGATGAATTTAAAGGAAGAAAAATTAATGGCACCGGAAATCAAAATGACTTGCCTGTTACCTTATTGAAGCAGTTAAAAATTGTAACGGATCAATTCCTGATGAGTAATGATCTGCTCGACACCTGCAGAAATAATTTTGCTTATGTTGATATGGATCAGACATTAGGCTGGATTACAGACGATGGAAGTTTCACCTATCTTCATCACAGTAATAAACCGGAACGCATAAAAAATATTACTGATACCACATCCTATAAAAAAGCAGTGGCCTATCGTCAGCAATTGTTTGAAACATTCATGCATTTAGGTGATCCCGTTCAAAAAAAATAAAACAATAACTCCTCTTTAAATAAAAGGCGAACCAAATCACTATATATGCGTTTAATAACTGGTCCGAAAAAAAATTATTATACTCTAGCATTCCCATAACTTATATTTATAACCAGATATGCTTTCCAAGCGATGTAAATATGCACTGAAGGCACTGGAATATATAGCCAGGCAGGATGGTAAGCAACCTATATTAATTGCTGAGATTTCCGAACAGCAGCACATCCCCAAAAAATTCCTCGAAGCAATTCTGCTCGATCTGCGTCGTGATGGTTTGTTGCAAAGCAGGATGGGGAAAAATGGCGGTTATTCATTACGGCTTTCTGCTGAAGAAATTAATATTGGTCATGTGATCCGTTTGATCGATGGCCCGATTGCATTGATTCCCTGTGTGTCGTACAATTATTATGAAC
>JBDTVD010000068.1:0-13237 GCA_040007375.1 Bacteroidota bacterium
ACTAAAACCCAATTGAACCAGCGGAACGCGGCCCTGCCGGCCGTGGAGGCAGCGAGAGCCATGTGCGTATGATTATGCCGCAGGCATGCAGGCCGAGTACAGCTTTAATGAAGAATTTAAAATTAATAATTAAGAATTGGGTTTTTCAATTCAGTGAATATCTTTCTTATTAATTCAAAATTATTTCCAGCAAAAATTCCCGCGAAAGCAAAATTTATAATTTATAATTTTGAATTCATAATTCCCTTCAACTATTCCCTACCCCCTTTTCCCTAATGCCTCTAATAATATTTCGCTGTAATAGAAACATTACTCATCCTCCCCTTATCATCAGCACAGGAAATTTTATTAAGTCCTTCCAAAGGAGTAAAAAATATTTTTTCGTGAGCAGAAACTTTACCAAACAACTTGTCATTCACATACCAATAAATATAAGAAGCATCAGCAGGAGTTGCAGCATTTAACAGCAGTTTGTCTTCTATACCTTTTTCAAGCAGATATTCTTTGTTGTTAACTGGCGAAAGAATAGTAATTGATTTACCTGTTAGCAATCGTTGGCATTGTGGATTGTGTTCCGGTATTTTTTCAAACGGAATTCCACTCGATATATAATAGCTGATTACTTCTGATGGATAGATGGTATATATTTTCTTTTTATATCCTGATACAGGACAACAGCTCGTGCAATAACTGATCTGCTCTTTTGCATCAACAGCAACTTCACGCAAATGCTCACACTTCTGCTGACTGGAAACTGTAGGAATGTAATAGTCCATTATTTTGTCCGTGCAATATGTTCCAGGTACAAGTCCTGTTGCACTGCATACATATCTTATGTCAATTGAATTGGGAGCTTTAAACCATTGTCCGGAAGAATTTCTGTCGATGGTGTTGAATATTTCAAACAATAATGGTGTTGCCATTTCTGCTCCTGTAAGTTCCGGAATACTTGATCCATTAAAATTACCACACCAAACTGCAACTGTATAATTTTTATTAAAGCCCACACTCCATGCATCTCTGCGACCATAAGAGGTTCCGGTTTTCCATGCAATCTTTGGTACAGTGTAACTGCTTTCAAAATTATTTGGAAGATCAGGTCGTTGCAGTTGAGTGAGAATCTCTGTAATCATATATGCTGCACCTTCACTTACAATTCTTATAGTATCTTTTTTTTCCGGTGATGCAATACATGTTACCGGACTATATATTCCATTATTTGCAAAGGAGGAAAACAATCCTGCTAATTCCTGAAGTGTAACTCCACATCCACCAAGCACAACAGATAATCCCAGATTTTTTGAATGTGCTGCAATAGTTCGGAACTCACATTTTTTTAACGCTTCCGTAAAATCTTTAACACCTGTTTCATTCAACACTTCCACAGCAGGGATGTTTAAAGAATACGCAAGTGCATTTTCTGTAGTAACCTGTCCTCTGTAATCTTTGTTAAAATTCTCCGGACTGTATCCCGCAAAATTTACAGGAACATCATTCAGCATTGTTTTAGGAGTTACTATTCCTTTATCAATTGCCAATGCATACACAAGAGGTTTTAATGTACTGCCTGGAGATCTGACTGCTGTTACACCATTCACCTGTCCGTTATGCAGATGATCAGTAAAATCACTGTTACCTGCATAAGCAACTATTTCATGTGTTTTATTATTCACTACAATTACCGAAGCATTATATATATTACGAAGTTTTAGCCGCTGACTGTGGTTATAAGCAATCTGTTCTACCTGTTGTTGTAACTGTGATGCAATGGTTGTTTTTATGATTGGTAATTCCTGGTATTTCTGGTGTAGCATCTGTGCAAGATGTGGTGCAACATAAGGCAATGCATGCCGCTTCATATCCAATGGTTCATGCAATGCATCTTCCAGTTGTTCACTGCTGATCAGTTCTTCCTCCTGAAAACGATGCAACCATTTATTCCGTTGTTTTAAAAGCAGATCATTATTTTTTCCTGGTCTCAATGATGTTGGTTTATTTGGAATAACAGCCAACGTTGCAATCTGCGCATCACTTATTAATAAAGCCTGTCTTCCAAAATAAATCCACGATGCTGCCTGCACACCTTCAATGTTACTTCCATAAGGAATCAAGTCAAGATAAAGCGAGAGTATTTCATCTTTGCTCAATTCATATTCCAGTTGCAATGCACGGAATGATTCAATGAGTTTACTTCCAACAGTACGCTGACGAGGTTCCAGCAAACGAATTACCTGCATGGTGATCGTTGATGCACCTGATGTTCTCTTTCCGAAAATAATATTGTTACCTGCAGCACGTAACATTGCAAGCGGATTAACTCCCGGATGATAATAAAAGTATCGATCTTCCTTATATATAAAAGCTTTAACAAGATCAGGAGGTAACTCATGCAACGAACATTTCATCCGCCACTTATCATCTTTACTCAGAAAAGCCTGCAGTAAATTCCCTTCCCTGCTCATCACCATTGTAGAGTAAGGAACAGAAACTTTCAAGGGAAGAATAAAATCCAGAAGAAAAAAGAGAAACAGAAAAGCAACGACAGATATCGCTGTGATGATTAACTTTTTTTTCATTCACTAAGCAATAAGTGCATCAATAGCAGCTGCCAGCTTCCTGTCTTTGTCAGTCACAATATCACCAGCATCATGTGTGTTCAGATGAATGGAAACTTTATTATACACATTGCTCCATTCCGGATGATGATTCATTTTCTCTGCAATCAATGCAACACGTGTCATGAATGCAAAGGCCTCACTGAAATTTTTGAACGCAAAGTCCCTGTTCAGCTTATTATTTTCTTCTTTCCACATTTTAAGGAAATTATAAATTTAAAATAATAAATTCTAAATTAAAAAATCTTTCATTCTTAATTTTTCATTCTTAATTATTAATTATCCTGATCCTTCCTGCTCCGTTGTACGAATGATATTCACCATTATACATTGCATCAGCACTTGCAGGGCCAACAACAAAATTACCTGTTGAAACAGCACGTACTAAATAATAATAATTCTGCGGTTTATATCCAACTGTAGTAAAAAGATTAATTCTGTCATCACGAATATCCATGTGCTCCGGATACGTATTATCTTTTATCCATTCCAGTTCAGGCACTGCACTTACTCTTGGATTTTCAATTTCAAATCCTGCAGGAAGCATATCTGTAATTACAATATTTTCAACAGTATTTCTTGCATTGTTTTCTAAAGTAAGTTTAATAACGATGAGATCATTCTGATGAAATGTATTTCCTGTTATTGGTTTTCCAAAACGATCGAGATAACTTCTGCGGATGCGGAGATTGCTGTCTTCTTCTTTATAAGAACCATCTTTTGTAAGTCCTTCAACAGTCCATGAATAATAAAGTGAACCACTTCCTGTTGTGTTAATGGTAATTTTTCCGGGAGGAAGTTTCTTCAATGACAAATCATTTCCTTTGAAAGAATATTTTTTGCCTTTTGTATCTGTAATTGTTGCAGTCACTGTACTATTACCGTTTTTCTTCAGAAATTTTCCCAATGCAAGAAAAACAAATGCGCGTTCCTGTGTATTGAGATAATACGATGTGCTCATTGCTTTACTTAAACGTTGTGCCATTGCAATCAACTGCACATTTTCAGGATCAACACTCAACAATGCATTCATGGCAAGAGCTTCATCGCGTATATAACTGTAAAAACTTCCGCCAAAAGAATTAAGAGATTTCTCTCCTTCAAATTGTTTTGGTAAAAGAAGATCATAATTTTTACGGTCACCACATGCAAGATAAGTTACAGCAAGTAAATAACGACTGTCAATTGCCAGATCATTCCAATGCTGCTTGTAGTAATTCATACTGCTGAGATCACTCTGACCGTTTAGTGCAAGTATATATAAAGAGTAGAAAACATCTTTTGAAGGAATAACACGTTGCTGCACTTTTCCAACATTATCATAATACCACAATGTTTCTGACTGATGTTCTTTTACTTTTTTACTGAGATAATCCATCAGTTTATTCAGCACTTTAGTATTTACATCATAACCCAGTTTCTGTGCTTCCATAAGAAAATGTGCAGCGTACACTGATCCCCACCAATTCTCTGTTGATTCTCCCAACCAATAACTTAATGCACCATTATACAATTGCATGCTCTGCAGTTTCTGAATTGCTGCATTTACATTTGCAGTTACGTTTACAGGATGATTTGGATTGTTTTTTATTGTTTGAATTAAATCAACATAATATAATTGTGGGAATGCAATGGATGTTGTCTGCTCCACACAACCATGAGGATAATCCAGCAGATACGACATCTGATCACTGAACTTAGCAACAGGTGAACGGCTGAACACGATGGATGCATCCATTGATGATGGCATAAATGCAGCAGTGAGATCTAATGCTGTTGTTGCGCCACCTTTTATTTCTCCACCATCACTTACTTTTTGTAATGATGCAGGAGGACGGATGGTGATATCTGTTTTCTCTGTATATATATCGTTACCTGATTTTACCGTGGAAGTAACAGATGCATCACCAATAACAGAAGCAGACAATGCTTTAAATATAAATTGTGATTCTTTTCCGGCAGGAAGATCCAGGTTTGCATCAACACTTCCAACAGGACTTAATCCGCCGGTAAATGATAACGTTGTACGTACTTTTAAATCACCTTGTGTGGTATTGGTTAATGTAACCGGTATATATAAAGTATCTCTCGGACTTAAAAATCGTGGCATCGATGTACTTATCACAACAGGATCTGCAACTTTAATATGCTGCTCTGCGCTGCCGAATGAAGAATTGCGCCATGCTGCTGCCATTACACGAAGATCTCCTGAGAATTGCGGAATGTTTATCGTGTAAGAAGCTTCACCATCACTGTTGGTTTTTAAAATACCACTCCACAATGCAACCAGCTTTACTCTTTTATTAGTAAGAGGATTTACTCTCTTCTGCAAATCATATCCATCACCTGCAATGCTGCTGCTTGTACGTACATCAGGAAGTAATAAAGGATATATATCATAACCATCAACCGTTAATGCACGTTTCTGATAGAAGAATTCATAAGGATCAGGAGTTACGCTGTTCTTTAACTGCATAATACCTTCATCCACCACAGCTATAGTAACTTCAACAGGACTTCCCGGAGCAGTTTTAATTTTGATAGTTTGTTTTGTTTTACTTTTTGATTTTGCAACTGCGGTGATGGTAACCGGTAATTTGTTGGAAGGTTCTTCTACCTCAAGTGGAATAATGCCATGTCCGACAGTAAGTGGAATAGTTCCTTCATCAAGCGGACGGAATAATGTTGCTGTAATATATATGTTCGGTAGGAATTTTTCCTTTATCGGTAATATAAGTTCAGCACTTCTTTTGTCGGTGTTGAGATAGTAATAATCAATAACAGAATTTCTTTCCAGTGTTATTAATAATCTTCCTGCAAACGGAGTTTTAAAAAGAATCTTTGCATTATCACCCGGAGCATATTTTTCTTTATCCAGAGTGATATCCACCTGTCCTTCTGTATTCACTGAAAAAGAAGATGCAGTTGTTGCTCCCCAACGATAAGCATAAAAATTAGTTTCTACATAACGTCCGCTGCCTTCATTATCAATACGCACAATATATTCACCGGATTCATTTGGTGTAAATGGAATTGTTAATCCTTTCAATCCAATTGTAATTTCTTTTTCACTGATTACTCTTTCTTCGCGCTGTGATTTATAATGATAACGATCATCATATCCTCTTTCAAGAACTGTGTGATAATCTACTTTAATAAACTTTATTGTTGTTGAAGATGTTGTTGCTTTTCCATTTGGTAATACTGCAGCAATACCAAACTGCAAAGGCTGACCAACAGAGTTGTAGTAATCACTTTGTTTAATTCCGTAGAATACTGATTGTGTTGCAATGTCGAATGATTTCACTCTGTTAACAGGACGACCTGTTTCATCAAATACAGTAAGAAATATTCTTCCGCTTAACATGCCTGATGATTTTAATTCCTCATCTATTGAAAAATATTCTTTCACCTTTCCTGATACATCTGTTTTTCCGGAGCGAAGTACATTTGGAAAAGTTGCATTCGACATTCCACTCAATGAAAAATTATATTCTTCATAACCTTTAGGATAAAAATATTTTCTGGTGATAGTGAAATCTGCTTCGTAATTTCTTCCTGCTGCGGGTGGACCGAAAAGATTGACTGCAGTTGCTTCCAGTAAAACAGAATCAGGAACTGTATATATAGCTTTTCCTTCTTCCAGTTTTACATTGATGCGATCAGGAATAAATTCTTCCACACTGATGTTGCGGCTGCCAACCAATACATCATTAAAAGTATATGCTTCAATAATCCACGTTCCGGTAACAGAGGATGCAGGAAGTTGTAAGCGCACTTCTGCTGCTCCCTGTGCATTGGATGTTTTGCGGTAAGAGGCAAACTCTCTTCCATCAGGCATTAATAATTTTATTTTTAACGGAACTTCTTTCTGCAATGAAATATCATTTCTGCGGATGATGGTATTGAAGTAAACAGAATCACCGGGACGATATATTTCACGATCACCATATATAAAAGCATAAAATCCGGAAGCATTATCTGTTAATCCTCCTGTTTCATAACGTGATGTTTCAACACGACTGTCACTCATTAATAAATAATTGAAATCACCATTCACTTTTGCTGAAATCATTCCCGGAATAAACTGACTGTAACGTGTTGACAAGCCACTGAACTTTACAACACCTGATGCATCTGTATTTCCGGTAAACAATACCTGGTTATTTGTACTGGTAACAGTAACTTTAACATTGCACAATGATTTGGCATCTTTAATAGAATTGGCAAACACCATTATTTCATCGTTACTTCTTTTTGTAATGATACCAATGTCGCTTATGGAAATTAATTTCGTTGCACTGATCCACTGATCATCTGCTGAACGCACACTCACTAAATAAACACCCTGGAATGGAAGCTTGTCATCAAAGTTGAGACTTAAATAATACTGACCATTCAGCTTCGGTAAATTCTTCGTTTCATATTTCTGCGTCATCACCTGGTCACCAAACTGATTCAACTCATAAGTATTATAACTGTAATCAGATTCTTCTTCTTCTCCCCAATAATCATAGGAACGGTTACTTTTCATAAAGTGCATGATGTTGTTCTCGTAAATTTTAAAAACGGTAACCTCCACTTTAGGAATATTATTAATCATCACACCAACTTTCTTACTGCTTTGAGAAGAGAGATACAATCCTTTCGTATTCGTAAATGCCAATGAAGGATCTGCCTGGCCAAATGAAATGGTAGAAGTAAAATCTTCGGTAAGTTCACCACCGATCATTCCTTTCAATCCTTTTAAAATTGTTATTGCATACGATGCATTATTTGCAAACACACCTTTAATAATAAATCCTGATTCCGTTGCTTCTGTAGTAAAATTAATAGCAGGAGTTATCTTTATATATTGATTGATGTCCTTCATGTCAACAGGTTGGTTGCATTGCACTTCCATCTGACCATCATCGCCGCTTGATAATTCATTAATAGAAGCTACAGAAAGTTTTTCCGGTGATGACACTTCTCCTTCCCATGAAATAGCCTTTACAAGTGACTGAGTACATTCTGCGCATGTAGCTCCTGTTCCAACGTCAATATGCAGTTTAGTTTTTGGTGCATCATCTTTTGGTATTCCATCCACTTTAAAAGTAAACTCCTGCGAAACAGAAGTAGAAACTGCAGTAAATTCTTTCTCTTTACCATTCACCTGTATCTTTATATATTGATGCAACGCAGTGGAATTAACAGTATAGTTGAAATAGAAAGTTGCATTCAAAGTAAGCGAACCATTTCCTCCTGGTGTAAGTGTCCACCATGTTGCATTGCCTGTTATTTTCAGAGGTGAAGTATGAAATTCCGGTCCGGCGGAAATATAGGATAATCCTTTTTTGAAAAACTTTAACAGTGTTGGCTGCAATGCGCTTTTATAAGTTGTTGCAGGTTTAAAACTTCCTGATGGAGAAAAGATCAGTTCGTTTTTACTCTGCCACTTAAACAATCCTTTTACCTGAGGAGTGAAATGAATAACTGAAGTGGAATCCCACTTATCAATTATTGAATCGTTAACGATATCATGATTAAATTTAAAAAGCAGGTTTTGCTGCAATTCAATTTCATCACCGAAACCGGTTTCAACAATCTTCAATTCATTTTTACGCGAGCAGGATGCAAGTAATAATGCCGTCACAAGCAGGACGGCCAGGGAATAATTCCTTGATTTCATAATGTGGTTGCAGGTTAATGGGTAAAAGTAATCATAAATGATTCGCAGTAAAACGCAAAAAAAATCCCGCCTGATATAAGCGGGATAAAATATTTATTTTGAATTATCTTTTTAGTTCACGAGTTTCATTTCGTTTACAATGTTTGGTGCTCCGCCCAGCTTTTCAATGCACCATAAAACATAACGGGAATCCACACAGATCGTGCGTTTGATCTCATCATAGTCAATGTCACCACTCATCGCTTCCCAGTTTCCGTCGAATGCAAGTCCGATCAGTTCACCGTTGCCATTAATTACAGGACTTCCTGAATTACCACCTGTAATATCATTGTTAGTAATAAAGCAAACCGGCAAACTTCCATTAGCACCATAGCGACCATAATCTTTGTTTTTATACAGTTGCACTAATTTGTCAGGTACTGTAAATTCAGCATTTGTATTGTCCATCTTTTCCATGATACCTTCAATGGTAGTATAGAAATTATAATGAACACCATCAACAGGATCATAATCTTCAATCTTACCATAACTTAAACGCATGGTAGAGTTTGCATCAGGATAAAATTTACGCTCCGGTTCCATCTTCCGTAAACCATCAACAAACAATCGCATGTTTTTATCAATAACAGCCTGTGCTGATCGAATACCACCTCTGACGTTTATCACATAATGATCAAAAATTTCTTTCACTGTTGAGTAAGCCATATCCTTCTGTAATTTTTTTGATGTTGGGTTATCAAGGAATGCTTTTGTTTTCTCCTCGCTGACGAACATGCTGTTTTCAAAAACTTTTTTTGCAAAAGCATTGAAGTCACCTTTATATTTTGTGCGTACCATTTCAAACACCGGAGCCTGCTGTTCTTTCGGAACATCATTAGAATACATTTTTAATAACGCTGCAAAAACTTTCTGATCTGTAGGTGCATTATAATTAGCAAAGTGTGCTGCCATTGCTGCTTTTAAAGCGGTTGTTAGTTTCACAATGTCTTCCGGTTTTGATTCTTTATTTGCCAATGCTTCAGCTAATGCATTAAATGTATAAGCATAAGTAAGAGTCTGGTTTCCGAAAACACCTTCCGAGAAATACCAGCGTGCAACATTATATTTATGCATATCGGCATAAGAAGATTTTAATGCAGGAATTACATTTCCATATTTCATTTTTAATTCAGAAGATGATGCTGCCCATGTTTCAAACTTTGTTTCAATTGCACGTTTATCATCTGCAGTATGCAAACGTTTTAATCCTTTCGTCTGACCAATAAAATATTTCCAGTAGTTACTGATCTTGGCATATTCTGTTGCTAACTTCAATCGTGTTGCAACATCAGCATCCATATCATGCTTAATTAATTCAAGGCGGCGTGTGCGCAATTTTACAATAGCAGGATTCGTTTGCTCAACAGCTAAATCAACACCGAAAGAAGTAAGATAACGATCTGTTGCTCCGGGATAACCCATAATCATTGCAAAGTCATCTTTATTTTTTGCACCAATATTTATTGGAAGATAATGTTTCGATTTATAAGGAATATTATCCTTTGAATAATCTGTAGGCTTTCCATCAGCACTCATATATACACGAAACAAAGAGAAGTCGCCGGTATGACGTGGCCACATCCAGTTGTCAGTGTCACCACCAAATTTTCCCACAGATTCAGGAGGAGATCCAACTAAACGTACATCTTTATATGTTTCATAAACGAACAGGTAAAACTCATTGCCTTTAAAAAAAGATTTTACATCAACTCTGTAACGGCCACTTTCAGAATTTTCATCTTTAATTTTTTTAGTGATGTCAGCAATTGCTTTCGTGCGTGATTCTTCTGACATGGTATCACCTAACAAAGCGAGCACTCTTGAAGTAACATCTTCCATACGCACCAGAAATGTTACTGATAATCCTGCAGCAGGTTTTTCCTGATTATGATTCAATGCAAAAAAACCATTAGTAAGAATATTATCCTGAACGCTGCTTAAATCAGTTATTGCTTCATAACCGCAATGATGATTGGTTAATATTAATCCATCAGGAGAAATAATTTCGCCTGTGCAAAAACCACCGAAATGCACGATAGCATCTTTCAGTGAGGAATTGTTTACGCTGTATATTTCTTCAGCAGTCAGCTTCAATCCTTCCTTCTGCATATCAGTTTCGTTCAATCGCTTGATAAGAAGTGGAAGCCACATACCTTCATCAGCTTTCAGCATTATTGGGATGATAAGCATCAGGGCTATCAGTCCGGCAATAAATCGTTTCATCATAATTATATATTATTTAAAATTTGGAGTGGCAAAGAAAGCAGAAAATGATATGTGAGGAAGTATTGTTCGACCTAAGTAAGGCCACATGCGACCTGTAGTCGTAATGGTGCGACTAAATCAATTTGAAAATTTGAGAATTTGCATCCTTCGTTATAAAACTACAAATGCCGAATGAAGATTTGAAAATATTCCAATTAGAATATTATTGCAAAGTAAACTTCCGTAACAGCAATTCACTCTCCTTATCAAAACAAACCAGGATCACTTTTTCAATTGCTGTATGTGATAAAAGAAAATCTGAAACAGTAAGGAAAGCAATTTCTGCAGCCAGCTCTTTTGGGAAACGATAAACACCGGTGCTGATTTTCGGAAAAGCAATTGTTCTGCAATGGTTATCTACAGCAAGTTTTAATGAATTCCGGTAACAATCTGCCAGCTTTTCTTTTTCTCTGTTATTTCCTCCATTCCATACAGGACCGACAGTATGAATTACAAATTTTGCTTGTAGATTTCCTGCTGTTGTAATTACTGCTTCTCCTGTTTTACATCCACCTTGCTGCGCAACAATTTTTCTGCACTCAACAAGTATTGCAGATCCACCGGCGCGATGTATTGCACCATCAACACCACCACCACCAAGCAATGATGTGTTGGCTGCATTTACAATGGCATCAGCATTAATTTTTGTGATGTCACCGTTTATGATTTCGATCCTATGAATTTCTGTAGTCAATAGATTTTAATTGTGCATTTCAATGTTATGCTTATTGATCATTCATTACAACAAACCTTTTTGAAATACAGTGGTGATTATGGTATAAGTTCAAAGTATAAACTCCCTGGTTCAGTTTGCTGACATCTATCGTAGTGCTGAAAGGTTGTACCAAAACGGTTTTCCCTACCGGATTTACTATTTCTATTCGTTCTGAATTTCCGGCAGGATTATTAATATATATATGAAGCAGCAATGATGCAGGATTTGGAAAGATACTTATTGAATTTTCTTCAGCTTTATTTTTATCAATACCGGTACTGATGTTACACACTTTCGCGTAGATCATTTCATTTGGAAGAGGAATGGAGTTGGCGTCTGCATTCCATTCTACCTGTGAATTAAAACCCCACCCAAAATTGTTTTCATAAACATAAGGAGCGGGATCTCTTTGATAAAGTATATGTGCGCAGGCAGTTGTACCCAAGCCATCAACTTTTTTTGCTAATGATGGATAAACAGCTTCCCGGAATTCGCCGCTATCACCTTGTGCAACTGATGGAACAATGTTGATTGCATGTCCCCAATTTATTCCACCATCAGCAGATCTCTTTATATATACATGACGATGCATGCAATGATAAACCGTTGTGTCAGCCATTTCATTTACTGAAGCATAGGAAAGATATATATCGTTATTGTTATCAAAACCTATTGATGGATGAACAATCAGTCCTCCCAAATATCTTCCAACCGGAATTATATTTGGAGGTAATGGAGTGGGAAAATCAATTTTGCCATTTCCATTGAAGTCTTCTGCATTAGCAACAACAACAGGTGCTGGCATGTTTTCATTCCAGTAATATAATCCATCAGTTAGTGGATCATAATTTATTGCATCAACTGTTACCGCATCCCAGATTAACAGACGACCAAAAGCAACATGTGCAATTCCGGTGTTGTCTATTGAAACAGTTGGATCTTCATTACCTGTTGCAATGGTATCTGCTATTCCATCATTATTAATGTCAGAAATCATTGATCCAGCATCATAAAATGGAATTGGAAAAGAAAAAACAGTTGTTCTTGTCCATGTATTTCCATTGTCAACAGATTTCCATAAGTAGATTCCTGTATCGAAACCACCTGCCACTATTGCAACAACATCATTTCTGCAATCGATATGATAATTCTCTGCTGAAAAGCCACGAAAATAATTACTGTCGCTCATCGGAAGCTGAATATGATCTATGTCCCATGTTGCACCTCCGTCAAGTGACCGGCTATAAGTAAGAGGCCCATCTTGTCCAAGTACAGGCATTGTTCCTGTACCTTGAGAGTTTACAATTACATGAACTGAATTTCCATTATTTCCACCAACAGCAAAACGACACCACACATCATTTTGATTAGTGAATAAATTTAGTGTTCCAACAGGATGAATAAACTGCCAGTTACCAGTGCCAATCATTCTCTTACTTAAAAACAATCCACTGTCACCGGAATGTGCCATGCAATATTCCCATCCATTTGCAGCAGCAATGTTGGTCCAGCCAGTTCTTTTATATTCAATTCGCTGAAGGGGAAATGCATCCCAGTTTAAGCCATTGAAAAAGTTATATCCTGTACCTCGTGTAATAGAAAAACTGTCAGGTGCAATGTGTGTCCATGCAGCGGATAAAGTTCCATTTCCATGATTTACCAGGTGAACAGCAGAGCCACGATTTGATTGCAGGCTATGTAATGTTATACCAACAACTGATTCATTAATAACTGCACCTGAACTTGTGAATGAAAGTTGTTGTGATTTGGCTGACTTTGTTGAAAGGATACAAAGGAGAACCAGAAGAGAAAAAATAAAAGATAAAATCCCTGAACCACGCTTCATAATTCTTTGGTGATTAATAATAAAACAAAGCTATTGTTTTGACTGATTAAAACAAGAAAGAAAATGATTGTGTGTAAAGAGAATCT